>CAVAJA010000265.1:0-3370 GCA_963588615.1 Lachnospiraceae bacterium
GATCATGCAAAAGTGGATGCGTGGCGGCTGGAGCAATCGCTGGAGCGGACCAGGAGAATCCGTCCGGAACTCTACGAAGCTTGGGTGCAGGAACATCCGCCGAAGTTGTCAAAACGTGCCTTGCACAGGAAGTCATAGTATGCTATGATCAAGCGTGCTGTGTGACAGCGATGAGTAATTGAGTAAGGAGATGGTCCTCTGCCTTGAAACTGCAGGCAAGAACATCCAGAAAAGGAGAAATGACATGAGCATTATCAGTGAAATCGAGGAAAGCCAGAAGAAGGAAGTCTCTCAGTTCAATGTAGGTGATACCGTTCGCGTACATAACAGAATTGAGGAGGGAAAGCGCTCCAGAATTCAGATCTTTGAGGGAACTGTCCTGAAGATTCAGGGAGCAGGCAGCCGCAAGACCTTCACCGTTCGCAAGGAATCCAGCGGAATCGGCGTTGAGAAGACATGGCCGCTGTATTCTCCTAACGTTGAGAAGGTAGAGGTCGTTCGTTATGGTAAGGTCAGAAGAGCGAAGCTGAACTACTTGAGAGAGCTCAGCGGTAAGAAGGCAAAGGTTAAGGAAAAGATTCGCTGATCGTTTTCGAGACAGAAGGATCATGGGCCGCACTGCGTTGGCAGTGCGGCTTTTTTCATAAGCTGTATCACATCGAGTTTTTCTGCAGGAAAATCGAGATGCGGATGCGAAACAATTGCGGCAAATTTAAAATGTGCCGAATGGCGGCAATGTTCTGCTTGGCACATGTGGATGATCAATGAAGAGAAAAAAGAGAAGTCGTTATTCCACCGGCCTTTCCTTTTACGAAGATAAGGCCAGTCCTGCCGGAGATCGAATTGCAGATTTATTTTACTGGGGAGTTTATACCGTCATCGCGATTTTTCTTGCGCTGGTATTTTACAGTTGCATGGGCTTTCGGGTCAGTGTTCTTGGAAATTCCATGGAGCCGGAATTCTCATCCGGACAAAATGTCCTGGTGAATTCCATCGCGTATCGGATGGGGTCTCCGGACAGAGGAGATATTGTGGCATTTTACCCGGGCGGAGACGAGAAAATGCACCCCTCCGTCAAAAGGGTGGTGGCGATTCCCGGGGATTCGGTGCAGATTGTGAATGGAGTGCTGCTGGTTAACGGCGTTCCTTCCACCTGGTCGGATGAGTTCTCGAACATTGCAGAGGCAGGAATTGCAGAGGATCTGATTCTCCTGGGGGACAGCGAATATTTTGTTATGGGAGATCGGCCGCAGGAGAGTGAGGATTCACGGTCCGCAGGAATTGGTCTGATACAGGACGACACAATCATTGGGAAGGTATGGCTGGCACTGCCGACGATCGGCTGAGTGCTCAAAAGTGAGGAAATATGGATTATCAGTGGTATCCGGGACATATGACAAAGGCAAGGCGCATGATGCAGGAGAATGTGCGTCTGGTAGATTTGGTAATTGAAATTCTCGATGCCAGAGTTCCGATGTCGAGCCGCAATCCGGATATCGGACAACTGGCACAGGGAAAACAGAGACTCATCATACTGAGCAAGGCAGACCTTGCAGATCCATCGGAAACGGAACGTTTTCTTGGCATGTTTGAAAAAGAGGGGGCATGCGCCATTGCGATGGATGCCCGAACAAAAAAGAACAACAACCTGGTGATGAAGACGCTTCAAAAGATCACGAAAGAGAAAAAAGAGCGGGACAAAAAGCGAGGCATCATCGGACGTCCCGTTCGTGCAATGATTTGTGGAATACCGAACGTCGGGAAATCTACGTTCATCAATTCTTTGTCCGGAAGATCGAGTGCAAAGACAGGGAATAAGCCGGGAGTGACAAAAGGAAAGCAATGGATCTCTTTTGCAGGATTGGAATTGCTGGATACGCCGGGGATTCTGTGGCCGAAATTCGAGGACCAGAAGGTCGGTGTGAATCTGGCTCTGGTGGGTTCCATACGTGATGAGATTCTCGATGAGGAGGAGCTTGCAAGAAAGCTTCTGGGATTCCTGCTGGAGTATTATCCGCAGCTGCTCCGGACAAGATATTTTGCAAGTGATCCGGGAGCAGCTGCAGAGCCGGTGGAAGGATGCGGTCAAAGTGATTATAATGACAGAGACCTGCACGAAATGCTGGTTCGGATTGCAGAAGTCCGCAATCTTTTAAAGAGCGGCGCAGAAGCAGATCCCAGACGTGCGGCACACCTTCTGCTGGATGATTTTCGCGCAGGGCGCATCGGTGCGATTACATTGGATCGGCGGACGGAGAATCCTGCCGGGCAGTCCTGACCGCAGCAGAATGATTAAAGAACTCGGTACGGTCATCAATGACAGAGAATATTGCAGCAAGGAGTATAGAATCAACATGAGTGACTTGGGCAAAAAGGTCTTATCGACGGTTGTGTGGCTGGCGGCGGTGGTGGCACTGTCCTGGCTTTTGGTAACCTTCGTGGCACAGCGGACAGATGTAAACGGATCTTCCATGTATCCCACCCTGGAGGACGGAGATCAGCTGATTGCAGATAAGCTTTCCTACCGGTTTCGTGATCCGGAGCGCTTCGATATCGTCATTTTCCCTTATCAGTATGCAGAGAACACGTATTTTATCAAGCGAATCATCGGTCTCCCTGGTGAGAGGGTACGGATCGACGAACAGGGTACCATCTATATCAACGGAGAGGTTCTGGAAGAGGACTACGGCTATGAAACCATAGAGAATCCGGGACTTGCAGCAGAGGAAATCCAGCTGGGCGATGATGAATATTTCGTTTTGGGAGACAATCGCAACGTATCAGAGGACAGCAGGTATCCGGATGTCGGCAATATTAAACGCAGTGACCTGATCGGAAGAGCCTTTGTGCGGATTTATCCGTTTGCAAAATTCGGTCTGCTGACAGGCAAATAAGGGCAATAGGATGTGCGGTCTGTGCGGACACATCATAGTTTGGGACGAGGATATGACGAAAAAGGAAGAGGCGGCACTAAAAAGGGAAGAAAGGCTGCGGCAGGAAGCGCAAAGAGTCGCAGGGATGCGGAGCTTTGAAAGAGAAGCTATGTGCGCGGCACTGAACTGCAGCGCCCTGCCGCAAGGCTTCCTCATCTGCGGCATCGACGAAGCCGGCAGGGGACCTCTGGCGGGGCCTGTTGCGGCAGGAGCATGCATTCTTCCTGTTGATCACGATATTCTGTACCTCAATGATTCCAAGAAGCTTTCTGCCGGGAAAAGGGACAAATTATATGATATTCTGACAAAGGAGGCCGTTGCCTGGAGTGTCGGCATCGCATCGCCGGAGCGGATCGACGAAATCAACATTCTGCAGGCTACGTATGAGGCGATGCGGGAGGCCATCGCCGGTCTTTCGGAACATTTCGGCATTGCAC
>CAVAJA010000266.1:0-3725 GCA_963588615.1 Lachnospiraceae bacterium
GTGCGGAAGGTAACCTCTGCAGCCGGAAGGCCGCCCTCAACGAGGCACTTTCCAAGAGGCTCTGCGTCCTTGACATCGTTCAGTACAACGACGGGAATAATACCGATCTCTTCGAATTTCTTGAATACAGCTTCAGCTTTTGCAGAATTAGCCATTTCATTCTCCTTTGTCTGTATCTGATCAGCGGAGGATGATGTTCAGAAAGAACAAACCACCCCCGGGCTGAACAGATGTGTCAGTTGATTTTATGAAGCAGATGCTATCAGCGCTTTACGCGTGCGCCGGCACCGCCCATGAGTCCTTCTACCTCATCAACAGAAGCCATGGAGGTGTCGCCGGGAGTCGTCATTGCCAGTGCACCGTGTGCGGCACCGTAGTTGACAGCCTTCTCAGGATCCTGCGTGGTCATAAGGCCGTATACAAGGCCGGAAGCGAAGGAATCGCCGCCGCCGACGCGGTCCATGATCTCAAGACCATTGTACTCCTTGGACTGATAAATCTGCCCGTCTGCCCAGCAGATTGCCTTCCAGTCATTGACAGTAGCAGTCTTAACGGTGCGCAGAGTCGTAGCAATTGCCTTGAAGTTCGGATAAACCTCTGCAGCATGATCGATCATCTTCTTGTAGCCGTCGATGTTCAGCTTCTTCAGTCCCTCTTCCTGTCCCTCGATCTGCAGGCCGAGGCAAGCGGTGAAGTCCTCTTCGTTGCCGATCATGACATCGACATACTGAGCAATTTCCTTGTTGACAGCCTGGCACTTCTCAAGACCGCCGATTGCAGACCACATGGAAGGACGATAGTTCAGATCGTAGGAAACGATGGTGCCGTATTTCTTAGCGGTCTTGATGGCGGAGATGACGGTCTCGCAGCTCTGCTCGGAAAGTGCTGCATAGATGCCGCCGGTGTGAAGCCAGCGAACACCGAGCTCGCCGAAGACGTGCTCAAAATTCAGATCCTCAGGAGTTGCCTGAGAAATTGCCGTGTTGAAGCGGTCGGAGCAACCGACAGCGCCGCGGATACCAAAGCCGCGCTCTGTAAAGTTCAGACCGTTGCGGCAGATACGGCCGATTCCGTCGGTCTTCTTCATATAAATAAGGGAAGTATCCACACCGCCCTGCTCGATGAAATCCTTTACCAGACGACCAACCTCGTTGTCAGCCAAGGAGGTGAGAACAGCAGTGTTCATACCGAAGCACTTGTGCAGTCCGCGGATTACGTTGTATTCTCCGCCGCCTTCCCATGCACGGAAGCTTCTTGCAGTGCGGATGCGGCCTTCACCGGGATCCAGGCGCAGCATAACCTCGCCGAGGGATACGGCATCGTACTTGCAGGTCTTGGGATCTTTCAGATTCAGTTCCATAAGAGGACTCCTTTCGGGAATTCACTGCGAAAACGCCGGGAATTCCATTCCACAATGTGTAATGATAACCTTGCAGGTGTTCCACAATATGAAATATAATTTCACATTGCGGCATCAATTTACTTTCATTATAGGCAGACACAGAAGATTGTCAATACGGCGAATATAGAAAAACAGGCTCTAAATATGTTGAATTTGCTGATGATCAGCGGGAGAGGGAAGGGACTTGTAAGTATATGCCGCACATGCTATCATGTTCCGCATAACGAAACATAAAATGCGGTAAACCGTTTTGGAAGGAAAGCCTTTTCACCGCAGGAGGCAGATCGGTCCACGATAAAATTCCGGACGGGAATTTACGGGAGGGGAGTATGAACGACAGCTATTGTGCAGCATCATCGGATTCATCACAGCTTCACGAGAACACGGCGGATGAGAATCCGATTCAGGTCGCGGGCAGACTTTTCGGGGCATTGGAATATCTGGCCTATAACGGCACCAGCACACTTGCGGAACTGACGCAGGCTCTGGGCCTGAATAAGAGTACAACCCACCGTGTACTGGCCTCTCTTCAGTATATGAATTATGTGCGGCAGGATCCGGGGACCGGACATTACGAGGCAACGTTTAAGCTGGCAAAGCTGGCAGAGCAGCTGCTGGAGCAGGTCGATGTGGCACAGATGTCGCGCCCTTACCTGAAGGAACTCTCTGCCAAGGTGAAGGAAACCGTACATTTTGTTGAGCGGGACAAGGACAAGGTGGTCTACGTGGATAAGGTGGACTGTGCAGATCATTCCATGCACATGAGGTCCTACATCGGCAGCAAGATTCCGTTCTATCGAACCGGTGTGGGGAAGGCCATGATGGCGAACCTCACGGATCCGGAAATTATGGCTTTGTGGAATTCGTGCTCAATTGAGAAACGGACGGCATATACCATTACGGATTCGAGGGATTTTCTGGAAGAAATTGCGGATGTCCGCAGAAAGGGATATGCTCTGGACAATGAAGAAAACGAGACGGGAATCCGATGCATTGCTGCTGCGCTTGCCATGGACGGGGGTGCCAGATACGCGTTTTCGGTTTCTGTGCCAATCGGCAGAATGGACAATGAGAGGATCCGCGAGCTGTCGGGGATTGTACTGGAAACGAAGGCGGCTATTGATGCGGAGCTGACGAGAAGACTCCAGGGAAATGTGTCGGTATAGCTGCGGATAATGAATGGTCGGGAGATGGGGAATGTGTTATATTGTTTTCTGGTTGTAGACCTTGAATCGTCACGAAACGCATTTCAGACAGGAAGGAAGAGAACAGCGTGAGGAAAGTCAGAGAAGAATGCGGCGTTTTTGGAATCTGGTCGCCGGTGAAGCAGAATCTGCCGATGCTGACCTATTATGGATTGTTCGCTCTGCAGCATCGCGGACAGGAGGCGGCCGGTATTGCGGTCAATGAAGACGGAGTGTTCCGGTACCACAGAGATCTTGGACTGGTGCATGAGGTGTTCAATCATCAGGAGCTGGATCGGCTCGGGGAAGGACAGATTTCTGTTGGACATGTCCGCTATTCTACCAGCGGTGTTTCGAACCGCAGCAATGCGCAGCCGGTGGTGGTCCGCCACATCAAGGGCAGCATGGCACTGTGCCACAACGGCAATCTGGTGAACTCCTATGAGCTCCGGGAACAGCTGGAGAACGATGGCTGCATTTTCCATTCGACCACCGATACAGAGGTGATCTCCTATCTGATTACAAGGGAGCGTCTGCACTGCAGCTCCATCGAGGAGGCTGTGAATCATGTGGTGGGCAGAATTCACGGAGCGTACTCTCTGATCATTATGTCGCCCACAAAGCTCATTGCTGTGCGCGATCCGCATGGCTTCCGTCCCCTGTGCTACGGAACAACGAAGGACGGATCCGTGGTATTCGCATCGGAGTCCTGTGCGCTGGATGCGGTAGGAGCTAAGATTGTCCGGGATCTGAAGCCCGGTGAGATTATGATATGCGACCGCAACGGACTTCGCTCCATCGAAGATCACGTGGGAAAAGAAAAGCCGTCCATGTGCGTGTTCGAGTACATCTATTTTGCGCGGCCGGATTCCGTGATTGACGGGGCGTCTGTCCATGAGGCGAGAGTTCGCGCCGGAGCGTTCCTTGCCCTGGAGCACCCGGTACAGGCGGATGTTGTAATCGGTGTTCCGGATTCCGGACTGGATGCCGCGCTGGGATACTCCAAGCAATCCGGGATTCCCTACGGAATCGGAATGCTTAAGAATAAATACATCGGCAGGACCTTTATTTCGCCCGGGCAGGCCGCACGTGAGGATCTGGTGAAGATTAAGCTGAACCCGATTGCCGAGACCATTCGG
>CAVAJA010000267.1:0-9117 GCA_963588615.1 Lachnospiraceae bacterium
GAATAAGTCTCCGGCCAAATGGAGATGATCGCAGCAATGTCGATGCGGTATTGCTCGAAAATAGCGGGAAGCTCTCCCCTGTCATATTTTCCGACTGCAGTATAATTCCTCTGCCTCAGATTCGCCAGCTCAGGATCTCCGATATTCCCTATGGTAAACCACTCGATTCCGCGGTCTCCCCTGCGGATGATCTGTGTAATGATCCTGCTGCCCTTTTCGACAGAAAGACCGCCGATAAAGGCAACACGAAGCCCGGACTGCCCTTTTTCGCCGGCCATCTGCTCCTTTTGTGCGTTCTTATTTTCATCTTCACGCACTCCCAGCTCCACGCCGTGCTCAATCACGTGGCTTCTTTCCGCAATTTCAGGGTAAATTCCTGTAAAGATGCTCTTGGCGCTCTCGGACGGAAAGAAAAAGCAGTCAATTTTCTCCAGCTGCTGCCGCACCCTCGTCCGCCAGTGCTCCGGATAATTCAGATTCTCCCTTATTCCGACCTTGTTCCGAAGACATTCGCCGCACTTTTGGGTGCAGATTCCCCGGCAGTATTGACCCTCGTCATCCAACAGCACCTGATTCGGGCATACCAGGTAGAAATCATGAATTGTGGCTGCGACCTTGATCTTTCTTTCCTTCGCAAGCTCAAGCACATCAAACGACAGGCCTTTGAAATGCTGAATATGAACAAGGTCAATCCGAAAGGCATCCAGCAGCTCCGCAAAGATCTTCCGCAGATTTCTCTGGCTGTCTTTGAAGAACGGCTCCTCCTCTCCGATGAAGAAATTCCATTCCAGAACATCCTCTCCTACATACGCTGTACACTGCAGCATACTGCCGCTTCGCGCCGCAACGAACACGTTGCAGTCATTCCGAAGCTGCTGTGTCATGTCCCTCACGTGGAGCTGCGTCCCGCCGATATTATTGATGCTGCCTTCTTTAAAATCAGCATGCAGCACATAGAGGATATTTTTCTTCCCGTTTCGGATCTTCAGAAAGGCCCCGGCATTCTTCTGAATGTGCAGATTGGGATTGGCTGCACAGTAGATTTCCAGCGCCCGCATCTGCTTTGGATATCGGTCCTTTAAGATTCTTTCATGCTCCTGACTCAGCCTCAGTTTTTCCTTTGTCAGAAAGGACTTCGTCCCGGAGTGATAGATGTAGGTGTCGTCACACATTACATGGATGTATCCCGCCTGCTCTGCTCTGCAGCAGAAATCATTTTCTTCTCCGTAGCCTCTTTGGAAGGTCTTGGCATCAAATCCGCCGATCGAGCGCACCACTTCCCGCTTCACATACATGCAGAATCCGTGCGCCACCGGAAGCTGCGGATATTCCCTTAAGCTGCACTCTTCTATGACTGCAGCAGCCTCCTCCGCTGTAACCCCCTCCGGAAGCTGATTCTCAGCAAATCCCACCGGAACAGAGCACAGCGTCGCATTGTTCGAGACAGGCGTTACTGTCCCTATGGACGCATTGCTGTAGGCACACGCCTGCAGCTTCTCGATCCAGCTCTTTGTTACGATCGTATCCGAATTCAGGAGAATGACGTCATTCTCCTTTGACTGCTCCATTCCTGTGTTGATATTGGCCGAAAACCCCCGGTTCTCTTTGTTGTGAATTACAAGGATGTTCTCCCTGCGGCAGTTTTCCAGATATGGATAAATGCGTTCATCCGGACTGCAGTCGTTCACCAGGATCAGCCGATTGTACTGCAGATCCGTATTCCTCTGAATGCTGTCCACACAAATGCACAGATCTTCAAACGCATTGTAGACAGGGATAATGATGTCCACTTTTTTTATCATTACAGATGTTTCCCTTCTGTGAATCCTTCGCAGCCAGAATCTGTGAAGAATTCATTTCTGTCATCTTCCCTCAGTCCCTCTGATTGCTCTTTTGTGCCTTCCGATAGACATGCTCGATCATTGCAGCCATTCCCTTCGGCCAGAACTTCTCCAGCATGTATAAATCCTCTCTGCTCCGTCTGGAATCTTCAATGAGCGCAGATGTCGTCGAGGCCTCATGGATCCGATGTCCCATCAGCTGCTGCGGCACATAAAGAAAGCTCCCCTTCTGCCGCGACAGTTCCTCCCACAGCTGCCAGTCAATGTTGCTGCCCATCTCTCCCCGAAACGGATTCTCCGCAAGCTGTGCCTTCACGTATGTGACGGAAGGACAGCAGATGGAATTGCCAAGACAGATTGCGAAGCGCTTCGCCCATTTCATGTGCCTCATCTGCCTGCTGGCAAGAGGTCTTAACAGAATCCGTTTGATTCCAAGATTCTCATTGCTGTCCTCTCTTTTCCCGTTTCGGATCTCATAATAATCCGTGAAAGCGATGAGCGCGGTCTCTCCTCTGTTTGCCGCTTCCTTCAGGGCAAACAGAATCTTTTCCGCATAGTCCGGCTCGTATCTGTCATCCTGGTGCACCAGTGTGATGTAATCCGCATCGGAAGCGTCCAGCGCCGCATTCCAGTCAGAGGCAATGTCCCCGATCTTCCCGGACTCCGCGTGGCCCGCACCGGCTTCTATGTCTTTGCCGCCTGTGCTTTCAGACGCGCCTTCTTTTGCCGATTCCGTTGCTTTTGGATGAAGAATGAGCGGAAGTCCGTACCTGTCCGACAGTTCCTGAATCGATTTGCCCGGAGTGGATGTTGCAATTCGGATGCCGGAGGCAAGGGTCTGCGCCCTCAGGGAGAGAATGCACTCCTCCAGATACGGGCTGTCCTTGTAGGCACAGATTACGAATTCATGCTGATATCCCATTTTCTGCCCCCTGTCTTTCATCGGAACTGCTGCAGCGTGCGCAGAACTCTGCGCAGAATGATGATCCATGCATGGGGGATCTTATTTTTCCGAAGCGCCTGATAGGCTTCTCGGACATTTCGTCCGTATCCGGAAAGCCCCGCGCTGCTGGTTCCGCCGTAATACATGTGAATCAGCTCCTCGTGCAGATAGGCCAGGCGATTGTTCGGATCCTTCAGCACCCGTACCATAAACTCATAATCTGAGGAGGAAGCGTAGGACAGATCATAGAGTCCGTACCGCTCATAGACGCTACGCTTCAAATACATCGCAGGGTGGGCAGGAAGCCATCCGTCCTGAATTCTCCCGTCTCCCATCACCCATTTGCGTACCACGCGATCCCCCTCCATATAGGCAAGATCCGCATGGGCGCCGATGCATTGCTCTGCTCCATACAGCTCATCTCCCCGGTGAATCGCCTCCACCATGAGAGAAACCGCATCTTTTCTGGTGAAGAGATCATTGAAAACGGCAAGGATTTCCCCTGCGGAGCGCTCAATGGCGCGGTTCATGCCGTCATAGATTCCTTTATCTTTCTCAGAACGCCATGAAATGACGGTGTTCGCTTCTCCTGCCTGCTGCGCCGTCTTCGCCGCATTCGCATAACGCCTGATCACATCAACGGTTCCGTCCGTGGAGCCTCCGTCCGCAATCACAATCTCCAGATTCGGATAGTCCTGGGCAAGAGCACTCTGCAGTGTCCCCTCAATATGCTCCGCACAATTGTAGGTTGTCATGATCAGAGAAACCTTTTCCTGCCGAATTGATTTGCGTTCCGGTTTCAAATGCTTACCTCTCCTTTGTGCCGGTGAATTCTTTTCGTGCCAGCTCATATTCCTGTTCGAAGGTCCCCGCAATTCGATCCCAGGTGTAATGTTCCTCGACCGTTTTCCTTGCCGCGTCCCCCATTCGCTTCAGCTCCTGCCTGTCCGAGAGCATCTTTTCTATGGCATCTGCCCATTCGCAGACATCATCCGCCGGGATGATCCTTCCGTTTACTCCGTCCTCAATCAAGGTTGCGGACCCTCCGTTTCTCGTGCTCACGGCCGGAAGACCGCAGTACATGCATTCCAGCAGAACCATGCCGAAGATGTCGTACTTTGTCGGGAACACGAAAAGATCTGCCGCGCGGTAGTACTCTGCCAGTTCACTCTGCGGTGCCTTCGGAAGATACGTGATCCGATCCTCTTCCTGTTCCTTTCGGATCTCGCAAAGAAATCCCCTCTGATAATCTGCCTCCCCGCTTCCGATGATGGTCAGGTGGACCTGCTCTCCTCTGCTGCAGAGCTCCCTGAAAACTCCGATGAGGAAGTATATGTTTCGCCTGTCCTCGATTTTGCCGACATAGAGCAGTTCTGCCGCAGCCCCCTTCTTTTCCCTCTTAAGGAGTGCCGTACCCTCTGCGCCCTTGTCCAGGCTCGCGGTGTTGAGTCCCACTCCCGCGGTCGTCACACGGCAAAAGCCCTTTTTCCTCAGGAATTCCGCAGCCATTTCACTTTTAGCCAGAACCCGCACCGCTTTGCAGGACCTTCGGCGCAGGAACAGCGCATCGAATACCCTGCATTTTAAGATATAACCCTTTGCATAAGGGTTGTAATAGGGACCATGGTAAATGACGGTCGGAATGATCTGCCTTGTGTACAGGCTCCAGCTCATCAGCTGGTCGTATTCATGCACCTGTGCGACATCGTACTGCGGGAGGAGTTTTTCCGCCGACGGCATAAATCCATTTTTGAATGCAGAAATGCACCTGCACCAGTAGATGCGGAAGGCATGTTCCCTGCCGCCTTCTGTAAAGACATAGTCCTGCGTGCGGTCAGGATTCCTTCCATTGCAGAGCACAATATCACACACGTGTCCCCGCATCGTCAGCGCCTTTGCAAGACCGATCTCCTGCACGTTGTATCGGTTGACATCCAGCACATCCGGAAACGGACGAATGATCAGTATTTTCATCGGAGCGATTCCTTTTTCCTGCGAAAACCGTACCCTATTCTGCAGATCACGATATCCAGCGAGACCTTAATCATGTAATAGACGGACCGTCCGACATTGATGGAGCTGACCCCGTGTTCCCGTGCCTTCATGACAACGGGGACCTCGACCAGGCGTTCCCCGCGAAGAACCGCATTGATAATCGCCTCCGGCTCCGGATAATCGGTCGGGTAGCATGCTGCAAACTCTGCGATGCAGGATCGCCCCACGGCTCGGAAGCCGCTGGTCACATCATAGATCCGAACGCCGCAGCACAGACGGATGAGACCGCTGAGGAAGCGAATCCCGGTGCGCCTCGCTGCCGATGACTGAAAGCCCTCTCCTTTCTTTGCCACAAACCGCGAACCGATGACATAGTCTGCCTTTCCCTCTGCAATCGGCTTCAGGACCGTCTCAAGGTACGCCGGATCGTGCTGTCCGTCTCCGTCCATCTGAACCGCAACATCGTATCCATTCTGCAGTGCATAGCGATATCCTGTCTGTATGGCTCCGCCGATGCCAAGATTGGTAGGAAGCGAAACGTACTCGAACCCGTTCCGCACGCAGACGCTCTCCGTTGAGTCGGTGGATCCGTCATTGACGACAAGATAATCACACGAGGGGCAGCATTCCTTCAAATGCCGGACCGTGTTCTCAATATTTTCTTCCTCATTGTATGCGGCGATGATCACCAGAACTCTCATTTACTGCATTCTCCAAAACTAAATGATGGCTATCGAAACGATCCCGGCCCCGGCGGACGAATTCATGATTTCCATCTTCTCGCCGCACAGGCAGCCATTCCCAGAACTCCGAGGTCTCCTGCGATTCCGTTTTCTGTAGATTCTATGACATCCTCCGAATCTTGAACAGAGATCACACCGATATTCTCAAAACCAAATGGAACATATTGCTGCTCACTCTCATTGTCGTACGCAATGGAATAATAACGCACCCCTGCCAGGGCTTCATCACTCCGGGAAGCGATCCGGTATTCCTTCGGAGTCTGTGCATCAATGAATTTAGCCGTGAATCCGCTTTCGGTTGTCCCTGAGCTGCGGTCATAGTGGTCTGCATGGATATTGATTCCAATGGTCAGCACAACCGCCAGCATTCCGCCTGCCATCTATACAGACAAAAGAAACAGCATGGGTTCCTTTTCCTGCCGTACCTTCCGTGTTCGAATCTGCATTCCCATGCTGTTCCTTTTCTTTTCCGTCATTTTTCAAACCTTGTAATTATAATATCACGCGCCGCACGCGGCAACCTGGCTATGCGGTTCCTCCCGATTCCGGGCGGATCGACGGATCAGAAAAGCCGGCCGATCGGGTCCGCTCCTCATCCCACACCGGCTGCTCTGTGTACTGCCGTCCTTCGACTCTAATCTGTGCCAAAAGCCTTCATCTGTGATATCATTCTCATGTTGTATCGTGTCAGGGAATTTTCCTGACAGCCGACGGGAACCGCGTCAGTCGGAGTTCCCTCAATTATTCTCACTCGTATTATTTTCAGGGGTATCGTACATGCAGATCATTACCGGAGAATTGACTGGAAACACACAGGAATATCCTCTGTCCCGTTTCGGCGGGAGAGAAAATATTCTGGCGGTAGATATCGAGACTACCGGGCTTTCTTCTCAGAAACATCGCATTTATCTCATTGGCTGCGGCTATTGGGAGGATGATTGCTGGAAACTGATCCAGTGGTTTGATGACACGGGAGACGGTGAGGCGGATATTCTCACCTCCTTCCTGCTGTTTACAAAGAAATTCACAACGCTTCTGCACTACAACGGACGACAATTCGATCTTCCGTTCCTTGCCAGGCGCATTGTATGGAACGGGCTGCAGGGGACTCCTGGAGCAGAAGATTTTCCTTCTGCCATGAAGTCGCTGGATCTGTACCGTTATGTAAAGCCTTTTCAGAAGCTGCTGTCCCTGCCGGACTGCAGACAGCAGACCGTTGAGCAGTTTCTTGGCACCGGGCGAACCGAAAACCGCAGCGGAAATGATCTGATCAATATTTATCTCGACTACATCTCCTCTGCGCATGCTCCTTCTTCCTGTGCAGGGAGCACGGATCTTTCCTCGGAGAGCACCAAGCGAATCGATGCAGCGATGATCAATCGTCTCCTGCAGGAGCAGGCGCAGGCCAATCAGCGCAGACAGCTGCGTTCCGCAGAATTCCAGATGCCGACACACGTGACGGCAGAGGATGCCCTCGGCGGAACATCTGCTGACGGGGACAGCTCTGCCGCAGGTGGCCCGCAGCCCGGTGCGGAATCCTCTGCCAATTGCTCCCGTGCAAATGCCGACACAGATTTTCCTCTGAATGCAGATTCTGCAGAACAGGACTCTGCTGCCGACACCTGCGGCGGCTCCGAACTGACGGACCGCGCTTCCCGGCGGATGGCGCTGCTCTCTCACAACCGCAGTGATGTCGCCGGTCTGATTGCCATGACCGCAGTCCTTGGATGGAAAGATCTGCTGCAGGCTAAGATTTCGATACACCGCGCGCAGGCCAACACCTTCCGCGATGAAAAGGGCGAACCGCAGCAGGAGCTGATTCTCCACGGCACCATCGCGGGAATCAACAAGGAATCCTTCCCTTCGCCGATTACGACCTCGAGAGACGGCTGCTACTGCACCCTGAGCGGGGAACGGATTACTCTGAAAATTCCGATCTACAACGGGAAGCTGCGCTATTACTATGCCAACTACAAGGATTACTATTATCTGCCCGAGCTGGATCAGGCCATCCACAAATCCATTGCAGCCTATGTCGACAAAAGCCACCGCATACAGGCGACGCAGGAGAACTGCTACACCGGAAAGGTAGGGACATTTCTTCCGGAGTGGGATACGTTCCGCTCTCCTTTTTTCCTCAAGAACAGGAAGGACAAAACTGCATGGTTCGAATTCCTGCCTGAAATGAAAAAAGACAAGTCCTTTTTTGCCGAATATGCCACTTATGTTTACCAGCATGTGACACAGTTATAGGAGGTTGACCGCCACGCATACTATGATCAAGACACCCCCCCGCGGTCCGCACAGCTTTTTCACTGTGCGGGTCATTCGCGCGTGCAAGCTCCTGTCTCTTCTGGCAGCCCTTGTACTCATGCTGTTTCTGGCATGGAATACTCTTTACATCCATCGGAATTACGATGAAGACCGCATCATCGGCTTCTACAAGGAGCCGGAAAACTCCCTGGATGTTGTCCTGATCGGAGCCAGCGATATCAGCCGTGCCTACTGCAGCGGTCTGGCTTATGAGGAATACGGCATCACCAGTTATCCTTTCACCATCAACGGAGATGCCGTGCAGGTATGGAAGGCTCAGATGGACGAGACCATGCGCAGGCAGAATCCGGATGCTGTGGTGATCGAGGTAAACGGAGCTCTGTACAGTTCCTCTGATGAGGATGAATATCACATGTATCAGACTGCGGTGGAGCGCATGGCGCTTCACCTGCCTTTTTTCTCCTCTTCCCGCGCAGAACTTATCACCGACTATCTGAAAAATTCCGGCAATTGGGGCAGTGCTCTTCGCCTCTTCGTTCCCCTCTATGAGTATCATTCCAATCAGCCCGGCAGCATTCAGGGGGCTGTGGCTTCCATCTGGGATAACCTCCACTTTGGTGCGGACAATGAGGGTGTTTCCACGCTCCGCGGCTTTGAGACCATCACAGGAAGGGTGGATCTGGGTGAGCTGACCCCTGACATTGAACAGCTTGATGAAACTGCTGATCTGGATCCATTTTATGAGGAGACACTCCGCAGCTTTCTTTCCTATTGCCGCAAGAAGTATCCGGATGTGAATATCATCTTCGTCCGCACGCCGCATCTGTTCGAGAAGGGCAATGAGAGAATGCAGCTGGTTTACCGGCGCACGAATCGAATTGCGCAGATCATAGATGAGTATGATTTTCCCTTTGTGAATTTTGAAAAGCTCAAGGATGAAGTCGGTATCTTGGAGACCGATTTCTATGACGCCAATCATTTGAATGTCAGCGGCATGCGGAAGTTTACCCGATATTTTTCGGAATACCTGCTCTCCCACGGCGTCACTGCCGCAGGTACTGATCTTCCTGAGCAGGAGCTTTGCCAGTGGAATCACACGGCTCGGTACACGGAACTGTTCCTGGAATATTATGATCAGCTGCAGGCTGAGGGTGTAGAAAATAAAGACTTGTATGAGTGCAGTGAAGTTCTGGAAATCCTGCAGGAGATGGACAATCGATGAATTATGTATCTTTTTTATTTCTCATTTACGTTGCGGTTGTATGCTCCGTATATTTTCTGTATCCTCGGTTTTCTTAAATCCGCACACGCTGCACTCAAG
>CAVAJA010000268.1:0-5981 GCA_963588615.1 Lachnospiraceae bacterium
CTTCTTTTCTTTTCCGAAGCACAGACCGCCTTCGGAAAAGAAAAGAAGTGCCGGTTAACGGCAGCAGGGAGGAATCATTATGAAAAAAAAGACATTGGCGATGTTGTTGGCAGTTTCCGTGCTGGCAATGGGAGCTCTGACCGGATGCTCCGGCAATTCGGGAGACACATCCGCAGAGACAACGGAAGAGACGACGGAGGAGACAACAGAGGAGACGGCCGAGGCAGAGACCGAGGATGCAGATGCTCAGAGCGATGAGAAGTTTACCGTTGGAATCTGCCAGCTGATCCAGCACAACGCACTGGATGCGGCATCGCAGGGCTTTGAGGATGCGCTGACGGAAAAATACGGCGACAATGTCACCATTGATTATCAGAATGCACAGGGTGAGTCCACAACCTGCGCTACGATCATCAACGGATTCGTAAACAACAACTATGATCTGATTCTTGCAAACGCAACGGCTGCACTGCAGGCAGCAGCTTCAGCGACAACAGACATCCCGATTCTGGGAACCTCGATCACGGATTATGCTACGGCATTGAGCATTTCGGATTTCTCCGGAACGACGGGCAGAAATGTATCCGGAACCTCGGATCTGGCACCTCTGGATCAGCAGGAGGATATGATCCTTGAGCTGGTTCCGGATGTGAAGAAGGTTTCCATCCTGTACTGCTCGGGTGAGGCAAATTCAAAATATCAGGCAGAGCAGATCGAGAAATATCTGGAAGAGGACGGCATTGAGTATCAGGAATACACCTTCTCGGATTCCAACGATCTGCAGTCGGTTGTGACCAGCGCGGCGGCGGACTGTGATGCAATGTACATTCCTACGGACAATACCGCTGCTTCGAACATGACGATTGTTGCGAACGTGACGGAGCCCGCGGGAATTCCGGTAATTTGCGGTGAGGAGAACATGACCAGAGCGGGAGGATTGGCGACACTGTCCATCAGCTACTATGACATCGGCTACGCAGCAGGCCAGCAGGCAATCCAGATCCTCTCCGAAGGAGCTGACATCAGCACAATGGAGATCGGCTACGCCACCACAGTGACCAAGGAATACAACAAGGATTATGCAGATGCCATCGGAATCACCGTTCCGGATGACTATACGGAGATTTCTGCAGCAGAGTAATCGCTTCCATTCGGCTGCAGCAGCGGCAGATGAGCGTACAGCAGCAGGATGACAGGGGGATACGGACGATGTCGATTTCATGTGATGAAATGGCATAGTTGATGCGTTATAATTGAACAACAGGCGGCGCAGGTGCTCGGAGTGCCCTGCGCCGCTTTTTGCAGCCATAGGATACGTGGTGCAGAAGGGGGCTCTGCGGCAGCGGTTCTGCGCAGAGGCTCGTGATGAACGGACTGATAGAAGGGAATGAAAGGGAGAAGACGATGGCAGCTTATTTTGCATCATTGAACCCGACCGCTTTGTGGAATGCGGCACCGGGGGGACTTGCACAGGGATTGATCTGGGGCATCATGGCTTTGGGAGTGTATCTGACCTTCCGCGTACTGAATTTTGCGGACATGACGGTGGATGGTTCCTTTGCTCTGGGAGGCGCCGTGGCTGTCATGCTGATCCTGCAGGGCTACAGCCCGGAGGTCGTGCTGGTGTTCTCTTTCCTGGCAGGCGTTCTGGCCGGATTTGTCACAGGAATCCTGCACACATGTCTGGGAATCCCTGATATTCTGGCCGGAATTCTGACGCAGATTTCACTGTACTCGATTAATCTGAATATTATGGGAAAGGCCAATCAGGCGGTGCCCACGGGATCTGTGACTCTGCATTTTACGTCGAATGTGCGCTATCTGGGACAGACGATTGCACTGACGCTGGTGCTGGATGCAGTCATCATCGGTGTGTTCTACTGGTTTTTGGGAACTGAGATCGGAAGTGCGGTTCGTTCTACGGGCATCAATCAGCAGATGAGCAGGGCACAGGGAATCAACACCGGGAAGATGAAGGTGCTGGCGCTGGCGCTTGGAAACGGTCTGGTGGCGCTGGCCGGCGGAATTGTGACGGAATATCAGGGCTTTGCGGATGTCAAGATGGGACAGGGAGCCATTGTAATCGGACTGGCGGCTGTCATCATCGGAGAGGTGCTTGGAGAGGCACTTCTGGGCAAGCGGCTGGATTTCATACTGCGGCTGTCCTTCGTGGTGATCGGTGCAGTGGTTTACTATTTCGTTTATGTATTTGTTCTGTGGCTGAAGTTCCCTGCGGACGATATGAAGCTTCTGACGGCAGTCGTGGTTGCGGCATTCCTGGCGGCACCTTACCTGAAGGCGAAAAGAAAGAGCTCTTTCCGCGCACTTGCAAGACGCAATAAATCATTGAATTCAGAGAAACAGGAAGGGGTGAACTGACAATGCTGCAGATTGAGAATATTTCCAAGACCTTTAATGCGGATACCATCAACGAGAAAAAGGCATTGATCGATGTGAGCCTGACCCTGAATGATGGAGATTTCTGCACCGTGATCGGCGGAAATGGTGCCGGAAAATCCACCTTGATGAACGCCGTTTCCGGGGTATGGCCGGTGGATACGGGGAGAATTCTTCTGGACGGAGAGGATATTTCGGGACTGCCGGAATTTAAACGTGCGCCCTATCTGGGACGTGTGTTCCAGGATCCCATGACCGGAACAGCCGGTGATATGCAGATTGTGGAGAATATGGCACTGGCGGCCAGACGCGGTCAGAAAAGAGGACTGCGCTGGGGATTCAGCAAAAAAGAGGCAAGGGAATACCGGGATTTGCTGAAGAAGCTGGACCTGGGTCTGGAGGACCGCATGACATCCAAGGTCGGACTGCTGTCGGGAGGCCAGAGACAGGCGCTGACCCTGCTCATGGCGACGATAAAAAGACCGAAGCTCCTGCTGCTGGATGAACACACGGCAGCGCTGGACCCCAAAACAGCCAAAAAGGTTCTGGATGCAACGGACCGAATCGTAGAAGAGGGGCATCTGACAACACTGATGGTCACGCACAATATGCATGATGCCATTGCACACGGCAATCGCCTGATTATGATGACAGCCGGCAGGATCATCTATGATGTATCCGGTGAGGAGAAGAAGAATCTGGAGGTTGCGGACCTGCTGAAGAAATTTGAGGAAGCCGGGGGGGAGGTTTCCGACCGCATGGCACTGTCATAAGTCTTAACATTCCGTTAATGAGATTTTAACCGGGAGGGGGCACAATGTGCGTGACCGGAAGATGGCACGGTGCACAGCTGCGAAAATGGCAGGATCGCTTTTTGGGGCGGCTGCGGGATGCACCTTTGGAGGCCGCGAAAGGGATGAAGATCATGCACTGTTGTGAGGGGAAGGAAACTTTACACAATGAGAGATAAGCTGACGGCACTGGAGAAAAAATGGATTCTGTACGATGTGGCCAATTCTGCCTTTACCATGATGGTCTCCACAATTATTCCGATTTTTTTCAACCAGCTGAGCAAACAGGCGGGAATTTCTGAAGTGGATTACCTGGCCTATTGGGGATATACCATCTCGCTGACGACAGTGATTGTGGCACTTTTAGGACCGGTTCTGGGAGCGGCGGCAGACAGGGGCGGCAGAAAGAGACGGGTATTCGCGATCACCATTATTCTCGGAGCCATCGGCTGTGCGGCACTTGGATTTGCCGGGAATTGGCTCCTGTTTCTGGGGGTATTCTGCATCGTGAGAGTGCTGTATTCCCTGAGTCTTGTGATATACGATTCGACGCTGGTGGATGTCACCACGGAGGATCGGATGGACAATGTGTCCTCGCAGGGATATGCGTGGGGGTATATCGGCAGCTGTGTTCCCTTTATCGCGTGCCTTCTGCTGGTTCTGTTCGCAGAGCAGATCGGAATTTCTCAGATGAAGGCACTGGGAGTGTCCATGATCGTGACGGCACTGTGGTGGGGCGGAGTTTCCGTTCCGCTGCTGAAGAGCTACCGGCAGAAGAATTTTATCGCGGAAGAACAGCAGACAGGAATCCTGAAGCAGTTGAGAACCAGCCTGAAGGATCTGGTGCAGAATAAGAAGATTCTGCTGTTCCTGCTGGCATTTTTCTTTTACATCGACGGGGTATACACGATCATCGATATGTCCACAGCTTACGGGACAGCGCTGGGACTCAACACGACGGACATGCTGCTGGCACTTTTGGTGACGCAGTTCGTTGCGTTCCCCTGTGCACTTTTGTACGGACGGCTGGCACAGAAGGGTTGGTCGGGCAGACTGATTCTGGTGGCCATCATCGCCTACACGGGGATCGCGATTTTTGCGATTTTCATGAATGCTGCATGGCAGTTCTGGATCCTGGCGGTTGTGGTCGGCATGTTTCAGGGAGGAATCCAGTCCCTGTCGAGGTCATATTTCACCAAGATCATCCCGGCGGAGCGCTCCGGTGAGTTTTTCGGCTTTTACGATATCTGCGGCAAGGGAGCGTCCTTTATCGGAACGACAGTGATGAGTCTGGTGTCGCAGCTGACGGGAGCGGCCAATTACGGCGTCGGTGTGATCGCGGTATTTTTTGTGATCGGTCTGGTGCTGTTCATTATGAGTACCAGGGTGAGCGATAAGGCACAGTGATATCGGAGAATCAAAAGCCGGAGAATCAGGATTCAAGAAGGAATGGCTGACATGAAAACATTGGTATGGGCACACAGAGGAGCATCGGAATATGCGCCGGAGAATACGCTGCCGTCTTTTGAACTGGCGGCCGAGATGGGGGCAGACGGCGTGGAGCTGGATGTACAGCTCACAAAAGACGGGGAGCTCGTGGTGGCGCATGATGAGTCCCTGGAGCGCGTCAGCAATGGGACGGGATATCTCAAGGATCATACCTTTGCAGAGCTGCGCGGATTGAATTTCAACCGGGTGCATCCGGAATATGAAAAAGCACAGATCCCGACGCTGGAGGAAGTGTACGATCTCCTGAAGCCGACAGGGCTGACCGTCAATGTGGAACTGAAAACCGGAATTTTCTGGTATCGCGGCATCGAGAAAAAGGTTCTGGATCTGACAGCACGAAAAGGAATGGAGGATCGGGTGATCTATTCCTCTTTTAACCACTATACGCTGCGGCATATGCGCGCAGAAAAGAATGACATTCAGACGGGACTGCTGTATTCTGATAACTGGATTGATGCGGCTCCCTATGCGAGGGACAAGGTGCAGGTGAATGCACTGCATCCGGCTCTGTATCATTTGACAGATCCTTCTTACGTGGAGACCGCACATGCCTATGGTCTGGAAACGCATGTGTGGACGGTGAATGAGGAAGAGCACATGCGCCTTTGCAGAGATATGGGAGTAGAGGCGATCATCACGAATCGTCCGGATGTGTGCAGGAAAATCCTGCAGGAGAAAACGGAAAGCGGAGAATGATTTTTAAAGATATGGGAAACAGTGAAAGAAGAAAAGAGCTGGCGCTTGTGTGGTTTACGGCGTCAGCTCTTGCTGCGTCAGGGGTGTCGGCACCCGCAGCAGCCGGGATGAAAATGGAAGTGTCCGCCGCGGAAACGGAGGACAGTACCTCACAGGAGAATCCGTCGGCACAGAATACGGAAGGAGAGCCGGCTGCAGAAGAGGAGAACGTTCGGACCTTGTATGCGAGCTCTGGTTTTGACTATGCGTTTTCAGCGCATAAGGTTTCCCTGCAGGATGTTGGGGAAGAATGCGGTGCAGAGGAGACAACACTGACACCCGTTCAGGTCAAGGAGCAGAATGTTGTGAATGCGGTGTCCAAGACGCAGGGCATCCAGATGGATCGTGCCCTGGCAACGATTCTGTCGGCAACGGCCGTGACGGTGGTATCGGATGCGAACATTGCAGTGCAGATGGCACAGATGGCAGACAGGCGGCAGACGCAGATGAAGCTGGATCAGGGGGTCATCACGGCGCAGGAGGCGGAGGCGCTCCTCGATGCCGTGGAGCAGAATCAGTCCCTCGGAAATGCAACGATCACCATTTCAG
>CAVAJA010000269.1:0-2655 GCA_963588615.1 Lachnospiraceae bacterium
TTCGGAACGCTGTTTACGGGAGCTGTGACCCTTGCATTTGCGATGCTGGCAAGAAGCGGAAAACGTCAGAATGATCTGGTGAAGCGCTACTATGAATACGGGAATCTTGTGGGCAGCGGAAAGGAATACATTGCGGTTGCAGAGCTGGCGGAAAAGGCGAATGTCAGCAAAGAGCAGATTCGCAGGGATATTCTGGCAATGCGTGCAGAAGGCTATCTTCCCTATGCTGCCCTGGATAAGGCAGGAACTACGGTAATTCTGACAGATGGGATGTACCAGCAGTACCTGAAAGCGGAGCAGACAAGAGCAAAAAAGGAGGAAGAGGAGAGAATCCGAAACCTTCGGGAAGCGGCAAGCGTGCAGCCGGGGAAGCAAACCTGGGAAGAGGCCGCAGAAAATGTGGCTGCAGAGGAAGCAAAGGCGGAACAGCGAAAATCGTCTGCAGGAAGCACGGAGGAGACAGCAAAGCAGAGAGTACAATCGGTCTCGAAGCGGCAGGAGAAAAGCGAAGTACAGATCCTTCTGGAGGAAGGAAACTCGTATATCGCACAGATTCGGGAAATCAACGACAGGATATCGGACTCAGAAGAGATGTCTGACAAGCTTTATCGGCTGGAGGACATCATGAAGCGTATTTTTGCTCAGGCAGAGAAATATCCGGACAACGTGCATGATCTTCACAAACTTCTGGCATATTATCTTCCGACCACGATGAAGCTCCTTTGCGCCTATGCGGATTTGAATGAGCAGCCGCAGACAGGAGAGAATGCCCGCGATACCAAGCGGCAGATTGAGGATTCCATGGATGCGATCAACGGAGCCTTTGAGAAGCTTCTGGACGATATGTTTCAGGAAGAGGCCTGGGATCTGTCATCGGATCTGAATGTTATGAAAACGATGATGGCGCAGGACGGGCTCGCATGAAGCAGCCGCGCGGGTCCTACTTTTGGCCGGTGTCTGTGGTGCAGCCGGAATAGCCTTGTTCGCATCTGCACGAGACGAATGAGGAGAATTGGAGTAGAATGTGTAGTGTACCGTGATCGGCATGGAGAGGTTCTGGAATGAGCAGATGCGGATCATAACAAAGGGACATCAATAAAGGAGAGGGCATGAGTGACGAATTCAGCAGCTTAGGCGATACACCTGCAGCACCGACATTGGAATTCGGAGCTGCCGCAGCGCAGGTGCAGCCACAGGAGAAGGCAGAAGAGAAGGTGCAGGAAACTGCTGTGAATGCTGCAGACTTTCAGGATGCGCTGACACCGGAGGAAAGGGCTGAGGTAGATGCCTTTGTGAAGCAGATTGATCTGTCGAACACCAGCGGAATTATGAATTACGGGGTCGGGACACAGAAAAAGCTTGCGGATTTCTCGCAGAAGGCAATTGACAACGTCCGCACAAAGGACATGGGCGAGGTGGGAGACATGCTCTCCGGTCTTGTGACAGAGCTCAAGAACTTTGATGTGGATGAGAACGAAAAAGGAATTGCAGCGTTCTTTAAAAAGAAGGCAAATAAAGTTGAGGCTCTGAAAAACCGATATGCCAAGGTTGAGACCAATGTCCAGGCGGTCAGTGAGGAATTGGAGCGGCATCAGATCCTGCTATTGAAGGATGCCGACCTCATGGATAAAATGTATGAGTTGAATCTGAGTTATTTTCATGAGCTGACGATGTACATTGCTGCCGGCAAACAGAAGCTGGAAGAGGTTCGCAGCGGCGAGCTTAAGGATCTGGAGCAGAAAGCGGCAGAGAGCGGACTGGCAGAGGACGCGCAGAAGGCGAAGGATCTGGCCGCACAGTGTGACAGATTTGAAAAGAAAATCTACGATCTTGAGTTGACCAGAACGGTCGCGCTCCAGACTGCTCCTGAGATCCGTATGGTGCAGGATTCGGATACCGTTATGGCGGAGAAGATACAGTCCACCATTGTGAACACCATTCCTCTTTGGAAGAACCAGATGGTGATTGCAATCGGTCTGGATCATGCCGCAAAGGCGGCCAGAGCCGAGCGGGAGGTAAATGATATGACCAATCAGCTCCTGCAGAAGAATGCTGCCGCGCTGAAGACTGCCACGGTAGAGACGGCGAAGGAATCGGAGAGGGGAATTGTGGACATTGAAACCCTGAAGAACACCAATGCGACCCTGATCTCTGCTATGGATGAAATATTGAAGATTCAGACAGAAGGAAAGGAAAAACGAAAGGCAGCGGAGGGAGAGCTGGTTCAGATTGAGAACGAGCTGAAGGCAAAGCTCCTGGAGGCTGCGAGAAGCTGAACCGTTGTAGTTGCATGATATTACAGATCAGTACCGGATAGGGAATTTGAAAGGAGCAGAAGATGGCTATATTTAAAGGATCTGCAGTTGCAATCGTGACTCCGTTTCATGACGATGCAGAGCAGAGTATCAATTATGACGCATTTGCAGACATTCTGGATTATCAGATAGAGAATGGGACGGATGCCATTGTGGTGTGCGGCTCCACGGGGGAGTCTGCTACGATGACAGAGGAGGAGCATCTGGAGGCGTGCAGATTTGCCATTGAGCACGTGGCGCACAGAGTTCCGGTTGTGGCCGGCTCGGGCTCCAACTGCACCAGAACAGCAATGCAGCTGACAGAGGCGGTGAGGGAATACGGTGCAGACGGGGCACTGGT
>CAVAJA010000270.1:0-12241 GCA_963588615.1 Lachnospiraceae bacterium
AAAAGTGAAGAATATAAATTTTGAAATTGATTTGCCGGTATTATAGATGGCGATTTTCTGTTCGTCAACAGCTGCAGCACCGCCTCCAACGGTGAGATTGTCGTCGCTCTTATTGATGACTCTGCGACAGTGAAGCGCTTCTACAGGGAAGACGGTTACATTCGTCTCCAGCCTGAAAATGATGAAATGGAACCGATTATTGTTTCAGACTGCCAGATTCTCGGAAGGGTATTCGGCGTCTATCGAGTGATGAAATAGATTCGGGGCTGTAAGGCCCCCTGAACGATCGACTGCTCTCCGAAGAAAGAAAGAAACCCCTGTTTCCGTTCTATGCACCGAACCAACATCAGGTTGAAATTCTGACATTGGTTCGGTACATGGAAAAGAAAACAGGGGTTCTTTTTTAAAACAAGGATTCTCTTATTCCCACGGATCACCGCAAATCCATTCCCTTAAGGCACCGACTCACCTGACAGGTTTTCATTCACTGCAGCTCAGAAGGATCCAGCTGCTTTCCATCCCGCCAAATCCGCTCCAAATCGTAGAGCAGACGGTTTTTGGCATCAAAAACATGCACAATGATATCACCGAAATCCAGAAGCACCCAATTCGCCGTCTGATACCCTTCTACCTGCTTACAGAGATAACCCGCCTTCGCCAGCTTCTCCTGTACATTGTCCGCCAGCGCCTGAATCTGCGAGCGATTGGTTCCGTTTGCGATAATAAAATAGTCTCCAAGAACAGACACGGTGCTGATATCAATAATGCGAATGTCCTCAGCCTTTTTTTCATCCAAGGCCTCGATGGCAAGCTTTGCGGCCTGTGCTGCAGTAATTTTTTCCATTTTTCCACTCCTTGTACTCATCGATTGATCGTTCCTCAGCGGATCAGAATGTTACGGATTTGCTGCCTCATCCGGCACAAGGAGCTGATCATATTTGCAGATCTGCTCCTTGTAATAATCATACGTTTTCTGTGTCATGGGATCAATCCTTTTCCCGCTTTCATGGAGAAAATCCAAAGTGTCCTTCAGAATCATGCACAAAGCCAGATCCAGATCCCGGAAGGCAGCGCTTCGGATCTCCTGCAGATGAGGTGCCTGGTCGCGTCCCGGTTCAATATAGTCCGCAATGAAGATAATCTTTTCCAGCATCGTCATGGCCGGCCGGCCGGTGGTATGACAGCGGATTGCAGAGCATATTTCCGGATCGGATACGCCGTATTTGGTTTTGGCCAGAATACTTCCTGCCTTTGAATGGAGCAGTGCTGCGTTGCCTCGCTCCATTTCCGAGAGTTCAAGTCCATTCTTGAGGCACAGACTTTCCATCTTGGTAACATCCATGTACTTGGCACAATCGTGGAGAATGCCGGCAGTCTCTGCTTTCTGCATATCCTCACCATAGCGTTCCGCAAGAGAGGCAGCAGTTACCGCCACCCCCATGGTATGAATAAAACGTGCATATTTTAATTCTTTTTGTACTGCCCGAATCAGTTCCAGCCGTTCTTTACTTGGTTTTGCCATGTGGATCTTCCTTATTCCCTATGATGCGAATGTCGTGCCGCTTTTCGCCAGCTGTATCGAGTTTTTCCGAATGACGAGGGACGCGTCCTTCCGTCAGCTTCGTACCGTAATTTCAGAGCTCTCGGAATCGTCTTTGTACAATCTGTGACTGTGAATGTACTCCTCCACCGCTGCAGGAACGAGATAACGAATGGATCGCCCCGCCTGCACTCTGTCCCGAATTTCCGTAGACGAAATCTCGATATTTTTCTTGGGTATGACCTGTATTCTTGCGTGAAAGCGATCCCGGAGCCGATCGATTTCATCCTGCAGCCCGGCAGCAGATACCGTGTCTTCCCTTGTCTCCACCAGTATCGTACAGGAGTCAAAAATAGCCTGCGGATCCTTCCAAAGACTCATGAGCACCAAGGTATCCGCCCCTACAATGTAATACAGTTCTTCGTTAGGGCGTTCTCTGTGCAGTTCACAGAGGGTCTGTGATGTGTAGCTGTTGCCAGGTCTTTTTGTCTCCAGATCCGTCACATTCAGAAAAGGATTTCCGGCAGCTGCAAGGCACGTCATCTCGTAGCGCAGCTGCGGCGGTGTCACCTTCTGATCTTTTTTAAAATAGGAACACCCGGTCGGAATGAGCAGAACCTCATCCAATCCGAGTGCATCCCTTGCATTCTCAGCGGTGATGAGATGTCCCAGATGAATGGGATCAAAGGTACCTCCCAGAATTCCGGTTTTTTTCATAAAATAGCCTCTTTATGTTTATCGGGGAAGTTCAATCTTCGCGTCCTCTTTGAAAGGACGATACAGGATGAATTTGCGGCCGATCACCTTCACGAGCTGTGCGTGAACTCGGGATGCCAACTTATCTGCTGCAACCTCAGGAAGATCCGGACAGTTTTTCAGGACACTTCCCTTGAACAGTTCGCGGCGATTGAAGACCTCTTCTGCACTGGCGACCGTCTCAGGTGTCACGCCGCTCTTGCCGATCTGCAGCACCGGATTCAGGTCATTTGCAAGGCTCATTAAATATGCTCTCTGCTTACTCGTCAGCATAAACAACTCCTCTGTCAATTTTAATCGTACCACTCAAAACCATGTCCATACAGCCGAACCGTGTCACCCTCCTGCACTCCAAGCTCCTTGAGCCTGGCATTGATTCCGTTCTCCTGCAGGAATTTCTGGAAGAAAGCAAATCCCTTTTCCGTCTCCAGATTGGTGTATCCCAGCATTCTTTCGATGCGGGGTCCCTCCACACGATAGGCCTTTTCTTTGGCGTCATACCACACGTCATAGGGCTCTTCTGCCTTCAGAAGATCCGCATCCGGGTTGTATTCCTGCTCGTAGACCCTGGTCTCCTTCGGCATCTTCGCCAGTTCGGCACTGACAGCATACAGGAGCTCTTTGACCCCATGATTGGTCGCTGCCGAAATCGGGAAGACCTGGTAGCCTTTGGGCTCATATTCTTCACGAATTCTGCGAATCGGATTTTCTTCATTGGATTCATCTGCTGCAGACGGATCAATGAGGTCGACCTTGTTGGCTGCGATAATCTGTCTTTTTTGGGTCAGATCAATATTGTACCGATCCAATTCATGATTGATCGCAGCAAGATCCTCCAAAGGATCCCGTCCTTCCGAGCCGGCGGCATCCACTACGTGAATCAGCAGCTTGCATCTCTCGATATGTGCCAGGAATTCATGGCCCAGACCGGCACCGTCTGCCGCGCCCTCAATGAGTCCCGGAATATCCGCCATGACAAAGCCCTCCGCATCCTCCAGGTCCACAACACCCAGAATCGGAGACAGTGTCGTAAAGTGATAATTGGCAATCTTGGGCTTGGCATTGCTGACCACAGAAAGCAGCGTGGATTTTCCGACATTAGGGAATCCCACCAAACCTACATCTGCAATCACCTTCAGCTCCAATGTTACCTGCAGAGACCTCGAAGGCTGTCCCGGCTGCGCATACTTGGGCGCCTGCATCGTGGACGTCGCAAAATGCTGATTCCCATTTCCTCCGCGTCCGCCCTTTAGGATCAGGTACTCTTTTGTATCGCCGCTCATGTCAATGATGACACGTCCCGTCTCGGTATCCTTTACAACTGTTCCCTCCGGAACTCTGAGAACCAGATCCTCACCGTTTTTGCCGGACATCTTTTTCTTCTTTCCGTCTTCTCCGTGCTGGGCGGCATATTTTCCCTTAAACCGGTAATCCCCAAGGGTATTCATTCCGGGATCAACGCGGAAAATGACGCTTCCTCCATTGCCGCCATCACCGCCGTCCGGACCGCCGGCAGGAACGAATTTCTCTCTTCGGAAGGACACATGGCCATCTCCGCCCTTTCCGCTAATGATTGTGATGGTCGCCTTATCTACGAACATAATAACCTCGTCATCATCCTACTCTATACTGCAAAAAAGACTCCGGGCAGACCAATGCCTGTCCGGAGTCTTGTCTCATCTCAGAATTACTGCTCGCTGGCAGCTTCTACCGGGTGAACGGATGCTCTCTTGCCATCCTTGCCCACTCTCTCGTATCTCAAGATTCCATCTTTCAGAGCGAACAAAGTATCGTCTCCGCCGATTCCTACGTTCAGACCGGGATGAATTCTGGTTCCACGCTGTCTGTAGAGGATGTTGCCGGCCTTGACAAACTGTCCGTCTGCTCTCTTGGCACCCAGTCTCTTGGAATTGGAATCACGGCCGTTCTTGGTGGAGCCCATTCCTTTATGGTGTGCGAAGAACTGAAGACTTAAGTTTAACATATTGATACCTCCTCAATTCTGTGATTCAGATATTCCTCACCGTACTGCTGTTCAATCCACTCCAAACCGTGAATCATGCAGTCAACCAGAAACTCTCCCTGTGTGCTCAGATCCTCCATGACATTGCAGATCAAATCACCGCCTGCATCCTCATCGTAAAAACATTCTACCTTCTCATGCAGCAGATCTTCAAGGCAATTAATGGTATTGATCACGATCGCACTGGTTCCGGCACAAACCTCATCCACTCCCTCTTCCACATAATCTGTATGACCTGTGAAAACAAGTGATCTGGTATGGCCGTCTGTCGTCCTGTATATCTGAACCTTCGTCATGTGTCCTTAACCGAATCTCAAAAAGATTCTAATCCGATCTCAATCGATCTCAGCCGATGATGCTGTCGATCTTGACACGCGTAAATGCCTGTCTGTGACCGTTCTTCTTGTGATAGCCGGTCTTCGGCTTGAAGTGATAAACAACAACCTTCTTGCCGCGTCCCTGCTCCATAACAGTTGCCTCAACCTTAGCGCCTGCTACGTCACCTGCAACCTTCAGAGAATCTCCGCTGATTGCCAGAACCTGGTCAAATGTAACCTTGTCTCCTGCAGCGGCCTCGAGCTTCTCAACCTCGATTACGTCGCCCTCAGAAACCTTATACTGCTTTCCACCAGTTGCGATAATTGCGTACATTTCGGTACCTCCTTCTTCTAGTCTCGCTGATTACGGCGGAACCATGTGCATCTGTTGATGCGCAGTCCTCTTCACAATGCTGATCCTGCAGTACCTACAGTCAGCACCTAACGCCTCACCATGCGGCATACCTTGCTATTATGAGATATCTCTGCACATCTGTCAAGGCATTTTCCCAAATAGCAGGATTGATTTCTCATCCCTTATACACGTCCTTGTAATTGCGTTCCGCCTCTCTCCTGGCGTCCTTTCGTTTGATGTCCTCGCGCTTGTCATAGCTGTGTTTGCCGCGGGCGAGGCCGATCTCAACCTTACAGCGCCCCCCCTTGAGGTAAACCTGCAGTGGAACAATGGTATAACCCTTCTGTGACACCTGCTGATCCAGCTTGCGGATCTGAACCTTGTGGAGCAGCAGCTTGCGCTTGCGCAGGGGTTCCCGATTAAAAATATTCCCCTTTTCATAGGGACTGACATTCATTCCCTCCACATAAGCCTCTCCGCCTTCAATCGCAACATAGGCTTCTTTGATACTGCATTTTCCCTGACGGATGGACTTGATCTCCGTCCCGTACAGCTCAATGCCTGCCTCATATTTCTCTTCAATAAAATAATCATGATATGCCTTTTTGTTGTTGGCAATCAGTTTAATGCTTTCCTGCATGATGTTTCCTTCCGTGATGGTGGCCTTTATGTCTGTGCTTCTCTGTGTCCATCTCCTGTCCGGAGCGATTCAGCTTCCCGGATTTTATTAAATGCTTTTTCTTTTGGGACGTTGTGTCCTCTCTCGATGTCGTTTTCTCTCCGGAAGAAACATCCGTTTGGACCTCCCCATCCGTCTCGTCCGTGCACAGTTCAAAGTCGATGGTTCGTGCCATGGTGTCAACGGAAGCTACACTGACCTTGACATTCTGGCCGAGTCCGTATGTCCTGCCGGTACGTTCTCCGACAAGCTGTGCCCTTTCTTCAACATAAGTGTAATAATCATCCCGAAGAGAGCGAACCGGAACCAATCCCTCTACGGTGTTGGGAAGCTGTACATAAATTCCCCAGCCCGTCACTCCGCTGATGGCCCCGTCAAAGGTTTCCCCGAGATGTCCCTTCATATATTCACACATCTTTTGCTTATTGGTTTCCCTCTCCGCCTCATCGGCATGCCGCTCCATATTGGACGACTGGAGGCAGACGGCGGGAAGAATGGAATCGTAGTGCCTGCGGCGTTTTTCCCCAAGCTTTCCGTGCAGATATTCCTTGATAATCCGATGAATCTGCAAATCCGGGTATCTTCGGATCGGGGACGTGAAATGACAGTAATACCTCAGCGCCAGACCGAAGTGTCCTCCGCAGGTAGTGGTGTAAAGTGCCCTCTGCATGCTGCGCAGCGTCATAACACTGATCGTAGCTTCCTCCGGTTTTCCCTTGAGCTCCGCCAGAAGGCTCTGCAGTTCTCTTGGATGAACCTGACCGTGACTCCAGCGGAAACGATATCCGTACCCCTGAACAAAGGTTTTGAGGCGCTGCAGCTTCTCCTCATCCGGCACGCCGTGGGTTCGGTAAACAAAAGGAATTCCAAGCCAGTAAAAATGCTCAGCCACGGTCTCGTTGGCCGCAACCATGAAATTCTCAATCATCATCGTTGCGGCATTTCGCTCATAAGGTACAATCTCTTCCACCTTTCCGTTTTCATCCAGGTGGATTTTGCATTCCGGAAATTCAAAATCTATGGCGCCGTCTGCCATTCTCTTTTTGGACAGGATCCCCGACAAACGGAGTCCACGTCTGAGCATCGCAGCAATGGCGTGCGCCCTTGTTCTGGCTCCTCTGCACATCCCCTGCAGGCCGAGCTGCTCCAGAATTTCCGACTCGTCCCCATCCTCGAATAAGCGCATGACACCGGGATAAGAGAGCTTGGCGTCCGAGCGAATGATCGTTTCCGCCACATGCGCATCCACCACATTTCCCTTTTTATCCATCTGCATGATGCAGCTCAGGGCAAGTCGGTCCTCTCCGGGGTTCAAGGAGCAGATCCCGTTGGATAATTCATGCGGCAGCATCGGAATGACACGATCCACCAGATAATTGGAGGTAGCACGTTTGGCAGCCTCCTTGTCCAGCTCGGTGCCTTCCCGAACATACTGGGCAACATCTGCGATGTGAACTCCCAATTCCCAGACTGCCGTCTCTGCCCTCGGCAGGTCCTTATTCCTGCCGGTGAACCTGCGGATTGAAATCGCGTCATCAATATCCTTGGTGTCCGGACCGTCGATGGTTACCGTCAGAGCATCTCGCCAGTCCTCTCTTGCAGCTCGTTCCTTCTCCGATAACGAGATCGCCTGCGGAATCCCGCGAACCTCATCCATCACCTCATCCGGAAAATTCTGCGGAAGATGGTAGGCTCTCATAATGGACAAAATATCGACTCCGGGATCATCCATATGTCCGAGAATCTCAATGACCTCACCTGTCAGTGACATCCGGTCATGTCCACTTCGGCCTTTTCTCCCTCCATGAAATTTACCGGAGGAAGCGGAGTAACTCCCGTTCTCCCCGTAATCCGTGATTCGAACGACCACCTTGTGTCCGTTGACTGCGCCGAGCGTTGATCCTGCAGGGATGCGTACATCCGACGGAATTTTGCGGTTGTCAGGAATCACACTGCCGTATCCGGATAGCTTTGCCTCATTTGAAGCATCATTTACGTCGCCTTCTATGTCCGGGGCAGAGAAAGCGTCGCCGCTTTTCCCATAGCTTCCGTAAAAAGTTCCGACGAGAGTGGTTGTATTCCGCACTACGACAGAGGTGACCTCTGCCTCCTGGCGGCGTCCGTCCCGCCCGCCCGGAATGACATTTCCGTCAAAGGTCGGAATCAGCCGTACCTCAACAAGATCTCCGTCCAGCGCCGTCCCGGTACATCCCTCCGGTATGAACAGATCCTGTTCCAGTTCCTCTGCACAGACAAAGCCAAAGCCCTTTGCATTGGCGATGTAGGTTCCCTGTATATAAACTTCTTTTCTCTTCTTTCCTGACATCCGAATTCCCCAATATGCACCTATATGCTCACACAAACCAAATAAGGGCGCATCCTGCCAAATCAGGAGCGCCCTCAATCATTTCAGCTTTTGTTCTGCGGCATTCTGCAACCCAAAGCTCTGCCGCCGGAAAACACATTTCAGAACAAATTCATATTCAGAAGGATTGCCAGAACAAAGAAAGCCACACACAGTGCAACGGTGGCATGAACCAGATGACCCTCTGCGGAACGTCCTTTATTCTTGCCCCAATAAGTGTCGGCAACGCCAGCGATGGTCCCAAGTCCCTGGGACTTCCCTTCCTGCATCAGAACGACCACTGTAAGCGCAATGCTGACAATAATCAGAACAATTGTTAAAATCCAACGAACAATACTCATCTTGACTTCCTGACCTTATTTCTATAATTTAGGCTTGTACACAAATAGGAACCGCCCATATACAAGGCGAATTATAGCAAAGGAATACTATCGTGGCAAGCATGAATCCAACAGCACAAACCCATACCAGTCGATCCGGATCATCCATTTCATCCGCCTTTCGACGTTTCAACCGACCTGCTTTGCAGCTTGCAGGGTATCTCGTTCTCTCTTTTCTTTTGATGCTCCTCTTGACCAGGTCCTCTTTTCTGTATCCCTACAATAACTGGGATGATTCCAACAGCTATTTTTCCATGGGAAAATCCATGTTTCACGGGACTTTGATTTACCGCGACCTTTTCGACCAGAAGGGGCCGTATCTCTATTTTCTGTACGGATTATGCTCCTTCATTTCACGCACCACGTTTCTTGGAGTTTTCCTCATGGAAGTTCTGTGGGGAGCAGTTGATTTGTATCTGCTTTGGAAAATCATGCGGCTGTACTGCAGGTCTTTTCTGTCTGTTGTCCTCTCTCCTGTGCTGTTTTCCTGCATGTGTGCTTCCAAAAGCTTTTACTGGGGCGGGTGTGCCGAGGAATTGTGTCTGCCGTTTTTGCTTGCGGCGCTCTATATTCTGCTGCGAAGGATAAAAAGTGCCCCGCCTCTGCCATGCGGATCTGTGGGATCGGCGCAGACCGTCGGCATCCATTTTACGTCCCGTGAGGTATTTCTGGCAGGCCTGTGCTGCGGATTTGTTTTCTGTGTAAAGTTTACCCTCATGGGGTTTTTCCTGGCGTTTTCGATCCTGGTCATTCTGACCTGCCGGAGCCTTCGGGAATTCTTTTCGCTGGCCGGATGCTTTCTTGCCGGCATCATTCTCCCTTTCCTTCCATGGATCTTATATTTTGCTGCAAACGGAGGGCTGGACGACTGGTATCGCGTCTACATCTACACAAACGTATTCCTGTATTCGGATTTCGGTGCGAATTCTCACGGCGCAGGCCTTGGTCAGCGGGTGTATGACCTCGCGAAAATTCTGTATTGGCTGGTTCTGGACAACCTGCAGTATTTCATTTTTATCCTCTTCGGAATTCTGCGGTCACTTTTCTGCAGAGGAACCTCCCTGCTGGAAAAAATTGCGCCGATCCTTCTTTTCGGATGCACCTTTTTGTTCATCTATATCGGCGGCGCACATCTTCCGTATTATGCATTTCCTCTGACATCGCTTTCCGTGATCGGCATGGGCAGCGCCGGCGCATTGCTGGAAAAAGCCGGCAGGCGCCTTCCTCGTCGTCCGTCCGGAGCATGGAAGGTCGCCTTTCTATTGATTGGCATGGCAGCTTCTTACTGCATCATTTTTAGGTTCAGCTGGAATTCCGCCTATCTTAGAACCTCAAGGAACGATATTTTTCTGACGAGATTCACAGAGGATATCAACAATGACCGCGCCGCAGGAATTGTCGACCCAGACAACACAACTCTGCTGAACATCGGCTGTCTCGACTGCGGATTATATACAACTGCGGACATCTATCCTTCCTGCTACTGGTTTCAGACACAGACGCTCCCGGGAGACGAAGTCAGTACACAGCAGCTTTCCTATATCACAGAAGGATGCACCGATTACATTGTGGCAAGGGACAGCTACCCCGAAGAAATCTTTCAGCAATATGAACTGATTGACAACTTTCATCAGGAGCTGCAGCCGCAATCCTTCGATTACTATCTGTTCCGCCGAAAAGATCTGACGCATACGTGAATGGAAGGTGCGCCGAAAAATTAATTTCCGCCTCAAAAGAGTTGACATGTGCCGTCATTCAACGATACAATATTCTGCGTGTGTGCGGAACTGTCCGTGTCCGGCTTCCTGCACATGCCAAGACCCAAACTTACAACACGTGTTCGTTATATGGAGGTATTAACAAATGGCAAACATCAAATCTGCCAAGAAGAGAATTCTTACCAGCGCCAAGAAGGCTGAGGCCAACAAGGCAGTAAAGACTGGCGTAAAGACCGCTGTAAAGAAGGTTCGTGCCGCTGTTGAGGCTGGCGACAAGGACGCTGCTGTTCAGGCTCTGGCTGCAGCAACCAGCACCATTGAGAAGGCTGAGACGAAAGGCGTTCTGCACAAGAACACCGCTTCCCGCAAGGTTTCCAGACTGGCAACCGCTGTCAACAAGCTGAACGCTTAATTGACTTTCGGGATAATGACTGTCTTTGCAGTGGCACATTTGCACCGCGGCTGGTGAGCCACTCGAGACAATGATTTCATAAAACCCCCGCTTCGTCCGATCAACGAAGCGGGGGTTTTTCATGTGATTTATTCTGCAGGAAATCCGAATCGGTTCATTTCCCTATTTTCGTCATTTATCAGCCGGCAAAATTGATCAGTGCATCCTTTGGCTCCTTGCAGGGAACAACCTCCTTTGCATAAAGGACAATCCCCTCTCCTTCGTATTCCTTGAAGAATTCACAATGAACCTCTGCGGTAATCTGTACCCAGCTCTTCTCCTTCAGATCAGACTCCTGCTCATATTTGCAGGCATAGCCGAGGAACTGCATGTCCTCTGCGCAGCAGGTCATCGCCATACGTCCCGGAACGAAGTATCCCTTCGGGAACTGATCCGGTCTGGCCACGATCGCACGATAGCGAATGGTTTTCCCCGCATAGCGATCCATATGTTCCATAGCGTCCAGATACCAGATTCCGTAATTCAACCCTTCCAGGTCAATTACAGGCTGGTTGATATCATAGGGCAGGTCTTCTTCGGTCGTCATGTCAATTTCGCCGTTTTTATCTTCAAAGATCAGCTCCGCATTCTCGCAGACTGCCTTCACATTGCGTTTGAATTTTACGAGTTCCTCCGGATCAATTCCATCGCAGCGATTGAACATGATGAGCTCCGAATTGCGCAGTTCCTCAAACAGCAGGGAACGCATGGCCAAATTGGAAAAATACACACTGAAGGTAGAGGCATCGATGCAGGAAATCTGCTGCTCCAGCTTGAATGCATGAGGCAGACGGAACTGCCGGAAATCCCACATACCGTTCCATTCAATGAGAACACGGCCGGGATGATATTGTGCATTCAATGCCATCAGCGCAGCCGGTGTGAAATCCTCCACTCGATCGATTACTGCCAGGTCCGTTCTGCTCTGATCCAAAAGTTTTCGGCTGTACTCCAGTTCTCCCTCTTCACACAGGATCAGAAGAGTTCTGTCGTTGGACTGAAAATAAGGCTGCCCTAATGTATATGCAAAAAAGCTGGACTTTCCGGAATCCAGAAACCCGTTGATAACATATACCGGTATTTTTTCCATTCTCTTGCTCCTATACTTGTCGGTATTTCCTGCACTCAGCTGTCCGAAGTCAATCTCCCGGCATGCATTCCCCGATGAAAGCCTTCGACAGCGGCGCAGCGGCACAACCTGTTCCGAAACACATCAATGACGTTTGAACAGCTTTTCCAGATGATCCTGCTGAAGTCCTGAACCGATGACACAGATCTTTCCGGTCACGTCTGCAGCTCCGGTACGAACCTGGGGTTCTCCGGGGACATAGTCAAAGTGAATCCATGTTCCGTCTCCCGCAGGCAGCATGCCTTTTGAGCGCAGGACAAACCCATACTCATCCTGATCTTCCAGTGCATTCAGAATTGTGGTAATCTCCTCAGCTGTATAACTGTGAGGTGTCTCCATCCCCCAGCTCTCGAAGACCTCATCCGCATCGTGATCATGGTGGTGGCAGCAGTGATCATGCTCATCGTGCTCCTCCTCATGATCATGGTCGTGGTGATGGCAGCAGTGATCGTGCTCGTCGTGATCCTCATGATCATGGTCGTGGTGGTGGCAGCAGTGGTCGTGCTCATCGTGCTCCTCCTCATGATC
>CAVAJA010000271.1:0-6697 GCA_963588615.1 Lachnospiraceae bacterium
GCTCGCAAGTGTATCTGACATACCATCTTTAACAGCTGAAGTTACCTGCTCAAGCGGCATGCCGCATGCAATACCGATAAAAATGGCTGAAACAATAACGGATAACAGTGCATGCAATTTGCATTTCAGAATCAAAAACAGCAGCAGTGCCATACCAAGCACGGATGCAATAATTAGTTGTGTTGGGTTCGCTACAAAATCCATTTTCTCCTCCTTTATTTCTCATCCGAGAAATAATAGTTTATCTTTGCGTAGAAATCGTCCATGATAAATTCTCTGTCAATTTCATCATAAATACGGATTGTATTCTCCGTCTCCAGATACTCATATGTTCCGTCCGCACGGAATCTTGGTGCCTTTGCAGTATGGTATGAATATCTCTCATCGAACATGATCAAGCCAACGGTTGGTGAATCTCCCAGAATCCACATCTCACCACCCGGATAGGATGCTGCTGCAGCTCCCTTTGTATATCCCGGCCGCTTAATCCAGTCTAAAAATCTTGCATTTGCATCCTGAATGTGTTCTACGAGATATTTTCCAATCTCGCCGCACGGATACACCTTCTCATACAGCACACTCAGCGGAACATACATTTTAGAATACAGATTTTTAGGTACCTGCCAGATTTCCATACCAGAACCGAACACTACATTCGCAGCATTCACATCGTTCTCCAGGTTGAACTCGCTCTCTCCGTTTGGATATGTACCTCCGCCGATCCAGATCAATGTAAGTCTGTCCTTAATTGCCGGATTCATCAGATATGCAGATGCCACATTAGAGAGTGCCCCCTGCCCTGCAATAAACAGCGCTCTATCGTCGTCTTTTAATGCCTCCTGAATGATGAATTCAGCTGCCTCTGACGGATTAGGCGTTGATTCATCCTGCAGTGCGTGACTGCAGCCGTGGTATACCGGAACCTTATCTTCCATTCCGGCAAGATTCAGAACCTTTTTGATTTCTTTATAACTGCTTTCTTCACTTCCTTCCCCAAAACGATCTGCAAAGTGCTCCGCAACAATTCCAACAACATCAATTTTAGGTGTCATCAGATGGTGCAGAACCGCGAATTGATCATCGGCCTCACAGTCACAATCAGTATCGATAATTACTCGTACCTGTTTGCGCCTATCGACTGTATACCTGTGCTCCCTCATTTCCTCTCCTTCCTCGTAAGACATCGGACGTTTCACTGGAATAATAGTATATTTTCGGTTTTCCTATGTCAATACATCAGACGTCTTAGGGAGTTTTTTGATTTATTCCACAAAAAAAGCAGGCGATTCCATCTCCAGACCGCCTGTTTTTTGTGTATTTTTACCATGTCCGCTGCAGTACGGACGAATTTGTGATCAGTTTGCGTCCCTCAGCTTAATAAACATCTGACGATTGTAATTGAGATGCATGATCATTGCATACTTTGCACCGACTCCATCTCCTCTTTCAATTGCATCAACAATCGCCCTGTGCGTCTCTATCGTTTCATCCTTCAGTTGTCGATGCGTCACATCCACGAATGTAATAATTGCAGACTGAATAATTGGTATCAGCTTTTCAATCACACGGTTCTGGCTGCATCTGGCAATGTAGGTATGAAATTCCAGATCTTTCTGCAGATGATTCTCTCCGTCATTGTACATTCTCTCGATCTCATCACATAACTTCCGTAATTGCTGTTTATCCTCCTCTGTTGCATGTTCACAGGCCTGCATGGCAATCTCCGGTTCCAACATAAGTCTCACATCGCAAAGATCCATGGCAAGCTCATATTTATCTTTGATTTTGGATAATTCCAACGGATCATCTTCCACACGATTGATGCTGATCACATACGTTCCCGCACCTCTGCGCACTTCCAGAACGCCTTTGGAAGCAAGACTCTTTACCGCTTCGCGAATGGTACTGCGACTCACTCCGAACAGCCCTGCCAGCTCAAACTCATTCGGGATTTTCTCTCCAACCGGTACCGGATGGTTCAAAATATAATTCATCAGCTTCTCTTCCACCTGTGAAGCCAACGATTCTCTCTTCCTGGGTTCCAAGAATCTCCCCTCCTTCAAAAATGCTTCTGCTGTGCACAAAAGCATTCGTTCTCGTGGGAGCTGATAACACCGATCGCCTGCAGGTAGGCGTAAACCACGGTAGTCCCCACGAATTTCATTCCGTGCTTTCTCAGATCCTTTGATACTTCATCGGACAACGGAGAGCTTGTCCGATCGTTTTCATAAATTGTTCTGCCATCTGTAAAATGCCACAGATAATCCGAAAAGCTTCCATACTCCCGCTGTATTTTGCGGAACACCTGTGCATTGGTAACTGCAGCTTGTATTTTCAGGCGATTGCGAATAATTCCGTCGGTATTTCGCAGGAATTCCAGTTTAGCTTCATCGTAGGCACAGACCTTTTCCAAATCGAAGCCGTCAAATGCCTCTCGGAATGCCTCACGCTTATTCAGTACACATTCCCATGACAGTCCCGCCTGAAAGGACTCAAGAATCAGCATTTCGAAGAGCTTTCTGTCGTCGTGAACAGGAATTCCCCATTCCTCATCATGATACCGGACATACCGTTCGTTTTTCGGATTTGCCCAACGGCATCTTGTTTTTCCGTCCCGCCATTTCAGCACCTTATGCTTAAAATGTGCTGATTCATCTGAATCTTCTTCAACCGCCTGTGTCTGAAATCCGATTTCCGCATGCTCCAGTTTCAATAACTTTCTCTTCTTGTCAATTCCTCCGGCGTACCCGGTCAGACTGCCATTCGCGCCGACCACGCGGTGACAGGGAATGATGATTGATATTTCGTTGTGCCCCACTGCACCGCCGACTGCCTGCGCAGACATCCTGGAAAGTCCTTGTTTCTTAGCAAGCTGCCGTGCGATTTCGCCGTAGGTTGTGGTCCTTCCGTAAGGGATCTGCAAAAGGATTTCCCACACCGCCCGGCGAAATGCAGAGCCAACAGGGTGCAGCGGCGGCAGAAAATCAGGCTCCTTTCCTGTAAAATAAACGTCCAGCCAGTGCCGGGTCTGTGCAAGAACAGGCGTCTCCTGCTCCACACGTTCTGCCGGGAGATGATCGGCAAAATATTTTTCACCGTCAAACCATAATCCGGTCAATCCAATTTCATCCGCTGCCAGCAAAATACCGCCCAGCGGTGAATCATATTTCTGTATGAACGTCATCGTTGATACCTCAAGGAGCCGGGATCAGACCTCCTGCAGCACCGCTCTTACTGCCTTTGCAATTGCTTCATCCCTGCAGGATGATTTCGTTCTTCGCCGCCTGGCTGTTCTCATTGATCAAAGCAATCTTCACCTATCATTTCTCCTTTCATGAACCGATAGGATCGCTTATTTCCAATTCTCCGGTAAATATCGAAACCCATTCTCGATCATATCATTCACAAGGCGGCGTGTCACTGCCCTGTTGCTGCACGCGGCAATACTGTGCAATGCTTCCGATGATGGTTCGATCCGCCGGCAGCCAGTCCACATCCTCCAGCTGTTTCCGTGTCAGCCATCTTGCAGCTTCATGCTCCTTCAGCACCAGATCTCCTGTTACAATTTCGCAGCAGAAACAATCCATCGACAGATGAAATTCCGGGTAATCGTACTCAATCGTATTGATCAATTTCCCAACTGCGATCTCGGTATTAAGTTCCTCCATAATTTCGCGCCGGATTGCTGCCTGCGGGGTTTCTCCAGGTTCAATCTTTCCGCCGGGAAACTCCCAGCCATCCTTAAATTCACCATAACCTCGCTGCGTAGCAAAAATAATCGGTTCACCGTTCTCATTAACAGACTTAATAACCGCAGCAGCTACTCGTATTGTTTTCATTGTTTTCCTTACCCATTCACAATATACTCGTAGATATCCTCTCGAACTGGGACATCCAGGATCCACTCGATTTCGACGGCTGTTTTCTCCGTGTTGGCCATCGTGAACTCTTTTGCCTTTCCGCTTGCCGTCATGTGGCCAAGATAATAGAACTCCTTGGAAACCTTATCATCCTTGTTTTTCCGTACAAAGAGTTCCACCTGTATGCCGCGCTCCCTGGCTTTCAGAAAATTCTGCACATCCTCCGACTGCAGACTCCTTCCCGATTTGGAAATGGCAATCAAATGATCCCTGGATCCCGAAAAAAAATGATCCTCGTATTTTGTGGTATCACTGATGTCAACCGCCTTGTCGTAATTGATGAAGACCGGAAAGGTTTTGGTCTTTTTATCAAATTTGTAACCGCCAATATTTAACGGCACCTCATTCTGTTCCCAGTTCAGCAAACGGCAAACATCCTCATACGTGTATTTTTGATATAAAACCAAGTCGGTCTGTCCATAAGCATTTTTATAATCTCTTTCATATCGGCTGATTCCGAATTCAACAAGCTCCTTCAACATATTGTAGAAGTCGTCATTTTCCAGCATCTGCAGCTCCTGGATCCGTTTCCCGCTCGCAAGCTTCCTGGAAACGAATTCAATGACCTTCTCCTCATCGCCGGATAAGCGGACCGTGTAGTCCTTCTTGTCATATTTCTTCAAAAATACGTGGTAGGAGCCAAGACTGTTGTTATCAAAAATACGGACAACGTCCATCTCGCCGTAATCATCAAAATCACGCAGCCGGGGAATGCGGCCAAGCTTATTTTTGAGATTGAAATAATTTTCCTTGATCAGCCTGATATCACTGAAATTCGCATGATCCACCGATGCAAAAATTTTCCTTCTGCTGATCTCGTCGAAGTGCACCGTGGATGCACCCGGAATTACCCGTTCGCCTTCCGTGATATATCGGCGAATATTGTCCTTGTTATAGGTCCTGTCTCCCGACAGAGCAATCGGAATCATAAAGTTGTTCGCGTAATTTCCGATAAAATCAAGGATGACAACATACTCTTTTCCGCTTGCCTTTCGGAGGCCTCGTCCCAACTGCTGGATAAATACGATCGGAGATTGCGTCGGCCGCAGCATCACCACCTGATTCACCTCGACAATGTCGACACCCTCATTCAGAATTTCAACAGAGAAGATGTAATCCAATGGCTGCCGCTCTGCCGCTGCATCTTCCTCATTCATGGCAAGGCGCTCAAACGCACTCTGTCTCTCTGCCTCCGATGCGCTTCGTCCAGAATAATGCAGTCAAACGCATCCTTTTCATACTGAAGCAGATGTTCATCACGATTCAGCGTCTGTACGGTTGCAAATACATAATCTGCATCATAATCATGGCAGCCGTCGCCGACCAGGCCCATGGAAACAGACGATGCAAACACCTTTTCATAGGACTTTCTGGTCTGCCTTGCCAGCTGCCCACGGTGCACCAGGAACAATACCCTCTTAAACCCAAGTTCTCTCATGGCAAAGGCAGAGGCATAGGTTTTCCCGGTGCCGGTTGCAGAGATCAGAAGTGCCCGCTTCTCGCCTGCTTCGAGAATTTTTTTCAGATTCGTAATAAAGCCAACCTGCATGCTGTTTGGCTGCAGCTTATACTTTTCAATCGATACAACTTCTTCCTGCCTTGCGATTTCCCGCTGATGCTGAATAATCTGATATCTCTTACTGTATTCCTCAAAGAATTCATCGAATGTCTTTGCACAGCAGGAATTCCATAACTCATTGAATTCCGCAACGATGGCTTTTGTGATCTCGCCCTGCCCTGTTGAGATCAGCCTGGTATTCCATTCCCTGCTGCTGGTGAGGGCTGCACTTGTGATATTGGAGCTGCCGATGATAATTCGGTAGAGCTCATCCCTCCTGAAAATATAGCCCTTTGTATGAAAACCATTCCGTGCTTCGCCAGTGTCGTACATTTTGAGCGTGATATTCGACAGCTCATGGAGCTTCTTCAAGGCCCTGGGCTCACTGAAGTTCAGATAATCCGTTGTCAGGATTTGTCCTTTGATATTTCTCTTTTCGAGCTCCTTCAGTGTTTGAAGAAGAGGCGTAAGGCCGCTCATTGTGATAAAAGCAACGCTGATCTGGAATCGATCACACGAGAGCAGCTCATCCTCGATGGATGAGAGCACCTTCTTTCCTTCCTTATGGTTGTTCGATATAAATTGCGGTCTGTATGCATTGTTGGAAACAACCGATCCGTCAATATAGGCTGTTTCAAATCCTAATCGCACTTCATCAATTGTTTTCATATACCTTCTCTGTCCGCTGTAAAAAAATCATCATGACGATTCTTATCCGACACAACAATGCTGACGTTGTCATTCCATGAAACGCCTGACCTGATACCTCAAGAATCGTCTCCGAATCCGCCTTAATTTATGGGACCATTATATTCCGCAATGCTCAATTTTCGCCAGCAGGAAGAAAATCATGTCATGGATTTCCTGTTGAATCCGAATCGTCTTGATCTATAAGTTGTGGGGAAATAAGCGATCCAGAAGAGTCATCTCACGTGTTGCGGTGATTTTTTCAGGCAATTTTCTATGCCTCATACCGCATTGCATCTGTGCATGCTCCTTCATCTTTTTTCTGAAATTTCCCAAAAGTTCTTGACTTGGAGCTAACTTCAAGGATTATGCTATATCCAATGAGGTGATTAAAATAAAAAAAAGTTCTAATCGTTTATTATTCGTGGTCCAACGGAAACACGAAGCGCATTGCACAAATGCTGCAAAAGCAGAAGGCACAGATCGAAGAAACAATGGCAAGGCTCTCTTACAAGATATCGAGATATGAAGA
>CAVAJA010000272.1:0-8144 GCA_963588615.1 Lachnospiraceae bacterium
CTCCTGGAGACGGCATTGGAGGCGGGAGAGCGTAAACTGGCGATGCTGTCATTTACGCTGGAGGTTCGTGACGGCAATCTGCCGGCCCTTAAATTATATGAGTCTCATGGATTTCGGACAGAGGGAATGCGACCTCATTTCTATCAGAATCCGACAGAGGATGCGCGAATTATGTGGAGAAGAGGAGACAATGGAATATGATCGACGTGTGTTTACTGGGAACCGGCGGAATGATGCCCCTTCCCTATCGGTGGCTGACATCGCTTCTTGTTCGCTACAACGGAACCAGCATTCTTCTGGACTGCGGTGAGGGCACGCAGATTGCCATGAAGAAAAAGGGGTGGAGTCCCAATCCGATCAGCGTCATTCTGATTACACATTTTCATGCAGACCATATCGCAGGATTGCCGGGAATGCTGCTCTCTATGGGCAACAGCGACAGAAGGGAGCCTGTTCTCATTGTAGGACCGAAGGGGCTGACAAGGATCATTGACAGCCTTCGGGTGATTGCGCCGGAGCTCCCCTTTGAGATCTGCTGCAGGGAGCTGTCAGAGGAGGTGGAAACCTTTGATCTTCCCGGAGAAAAGGATTTTCACATAACGGCTTTTCGTGTCAATCACCGCGTGACGTGTTACGGCTACAGCTTTTCCCTGGATCGGGCAGGGCGTTTTGATGCGGAGGCGGCCAGAAATCTTCAGATTCCGCTTCCCTGCTGGTCCAGACTCCAGAGGGGCGAAACAGTGGAAATGGACGGCAGAAGCTACACACCGGAGATGGTGATGGGGCCGGCAAGAAAAGGATTGAAAATAACCTATGCCACCGATTCCAGACCCTGCGACACCATACGGGAGGCGGCAAAGGGGGCCGATCTGTTCATCTGTGAGGGAATGTACGGTGAAGATGATAAGCTTTCAAAGGCCAAGGAGAAAAAACACATGACCATGGGGGAGGCAGCGAAGATTGCAGCTGCGGCAGACCCGGGGCAGTTGTGGCTGACGCACTACAGTCCGTCAGAGATGAAGCCGCAGCAATTTCAGGAAGGGCTGCAGAAGATATTTGCCAGAACGATCTGTGCAAAGGACGGACGCAGTCTGACACTTCGGTACGAGGATGAGGCAGGGCTGCAGTGAAGGATGGGACAGAAACAATGCAGGAACGGAATATCACAATTCTGGGAATTGAATCGAGCTGCGATGAGACCGCTGCAGCGGTCGTAAGGAACGGAAGAGAGGTGCTTTCCAATGTGATCTCCTCCCAAATCGATATACACACCTTGTATGGCGGGGTTGTGCCGGAGATTGCTTCCCGCAAGCATATTGAGCGTGTGAATCAGGTAATTCGGGAGGCACTGAAGGAGGCAGGAAAGGAACTGCAGGATCTGGATGCGATTGCGGTGACCTACGGTCCCGGACTTGTAGGGGCACTTCTGGTAGGAGTGTCGGCGGCAAAGGCAATCAGCTTTGCGGCCGGAATTCCATTGATCGGCGTGCATCACATTGAAGGGCATATCAGTGCCAATTTTATTGCGGCAAGGGAGCTGGAGCCGCCGTTTTTGTGTCTTGTTGTTTCAGGCGGGCACACGCATCTGGTGATTGTGAGAGATTACGGAGAATATGAAATTCTGGGAAGAACCATGGATGATGCAGCCGGCGAAGCCTTTGACAAGGTGGCAAGAGCGGTAGGCCTTGGATATCCGGGCGGACCGAAGATTGATAAGGCTGCGCGGGACGGAAATCCGGACGCCATCCATTTCCCGAGAGGAAAGGTTTCGGATTCCCGCTTTGATTTCAGCTTCAGCGGATTAAAATCTGCTGTTCTGAATTACCTCAATACGGAAACGATGGCAGGGAGAGAAATAAACGTGCCGGATGTTGCAGCCTCTTTCCAGCGCTCTGTGGTGGAGGTTCTGGTTGACCATGCGGTTTCGGCGGCCAAAGAGTACCGGATTGATAAGCTCGCTCTGGCAGGAGGGGTTGCTTCGAACACAGCACTGCGCAGGGCTGCAGAGGAAGCGTGTGCGCAAAATGGAATTGCATTTTATTGTCCGCCGCCGATTCTGTGCACAGATAATGCAGCAATGATCGGCTGTGCCGGATACTATGACTACATTCGCGGAATACGCAGCGGTCTGGATTTGAATGCGGTTCCGAATCTCCCGCTCGGGAAAAGATAAGGACTGCGGTGTCCGAAATGGAGAGATCAGGGATGAGTACAGATCAGAAAATGCACAATACAGCTGTTCTGCTGGCGGCGGGGAAGGGAACAAGGCTCGGAGGAGAAATCCCCAAGCAATACCGCAGAATCTGCGGGCTGCCTCTGGCGGCAAGATCCTACCGGGCGCTGGCAGAGAGCGAGGTCATCACCGATATCATCGTGGTAATTCCGAAGGGGGATGACGAATATGTGCGGGAAAGCGTTTTGGGCAGCCTGAAGAATCGGTCCCTTCTGGAAAAATTCCGAGGCTTTGCCTACGGAGGAGCGGAGCGGTATCACTCCGTCGTCAGCGGGTTGGATGCGATTGATTGGCCGTGCGATTATGTCTTCATTCATGACGGTGCAAGGCCGTTTATTGACGGGGCATCCATGCAGCGCCTGTATGAGGCAGTGCAGGAAACCGGGGCAGCTGTTGCTGCTGTGCCCAGCAAAGACACGGTGAAAATAGCAAATGAGCTGGGCTTGGTGGCGTCTACGCCGGATCGCAGCAGAGTCTGGATTGTACAGACACCGCAGGTTTTTGAGAGAAGGTTGATTGCGGATGCTTATCACCGGGCGCTGCAGGAACTGCCGGAATTGGAAAAAAGGGGAATTCGCATTACAGATGACGCAATGGTGGCAGAGGAAATGGCACATGCCGGAATCCGGCTTGTGGAGGCGTCCTACCGGAACATAAAGATTACAACACCGGAGGACATTGCGGCAGCAGAAGCTTTTTTGAAAGACGCAGGACAGGATCAGGACTGAATCGACAGAGGATCGGGCAGAAAGAGCAGGCTATGGCATTTGTTCATTTGCATTCGCATACAGAATATTCTCTTTTGGACGGCTCCAATAAGGTGCGGGCCTATGCAGAGCGTGTAAAGGAACTGGGAATGAATGCGGCTGCGATTACGGATCACGGCAACATGTACGGCGTCATCGAGTTCTATCTTGCCTGCAAGGATGCAGGAATTAAGCCGATTCTGGGCTGTGAGGTGTATGTTGCGCCGGGATCGCGCTTCGAGAAAGAGATCGGCGACAACTCTGACCGCTACTATCATCTGATCCTGCTTGCAAAAGATAACCAGGGATATCGAAATCTGTCCAAGATCGTCAGCCGTTCCTTTACAGAAGGATACTACTACAAGCCTCGCGTAGACAAAGAACTGCTCCGTGAGTTTCATGAAGGAATCATCTGTACATCGGCGTGTTTGGCCGGAGAGGTCGCAAGAGCACTTGTTCGGGGGGATAAGGATTCGGCAAGGAAGGCGGCCCTGGAGTACCAGGAAATTTTCGGGAAGGACAATTTTTATTTGGAACTGCAGGATCACGGATATCCGGATCAGCAGACAGTTATCGCGGGTGTTCTGGAGCTGTCCCGGGAATTGGAAATACCTCTGGTTGCCACCAACGACTGCCATTATACCTATGCGGCGGATGCAGAGGCACATGATATCCTGCTGTGCATTCAGACGGGGAAAAAGGTCTCGGACGAGAATCGCATGCGGTACCCCGGCGGACAATTTTATGTGAAGAGCGAAGAGGAGATGGCACAGCTGTTTCCTTATGCCGGTGAGGCAATTGAGAACACGCAGAAAATTGCGGACAGATGCAATGTTACCATCGAGTTCGGCAACACCAAGCTCCCGCATTTTGACGTGCCGGAAGGATACGATTCCTGGACATACCTCAACAAACTCTGTGATGATGGATTTGCAAGAAATTATCCCGAGGATGACGGAACAGTAAGAAAGCGGTTGGATTATGAACTTTCCGTAATCAGAACCATGGGGTATGTGGATTATTTTCTGATTGTGTGGGACTACATCAACTGGTCAAGAGAACACGGCATTGCAGTCGGTCCGGGACGCGGTTCGGCAGCAGGATCCGTAGTGTCCTACTGCACCGGGATTACACAGCTGGATCCGATTCGCTACAATCTGCTCTTTGAGCGCTTTCTGAATCCCGAGCGGGTATCGATGCCGGATATTGACGTGGACTTCGGGTTTGAACGCCGGCAGGAGGTCATTGATTACGTCACAGGTAAATACGGAAAGGATCGTGTTGTTCAGATCATCACCTTTGGTACCATGGCAGCCAGAGGTGTCATTCGGGATGTGGGACGAGTCATGGACCTGCCCTACAGCTTTTGTGATACCGTGTCCAAGATGGTTCCGAATGAATTGGGAATTACCCTGGAAAAGGCTCTGGAAGAAAATCCGGATTTAAAAAAGGCATACGAAGGAGATGAGAGAGTTCATAAGCTGGTGGACATGTCCCGAAAGCTGGAGGGACTTCCCCGCCACACATCCGTACATGCGGCAGGTGTTGTCATCTGTTCGGAACCTGCAGAGGACCTGATTCCTCTCTCACAGGCGGCAGACGGATCCATTACAACGCAGTTTACCATGACAAGAGTGGAACAGCTGGGACTGCTCAAAATGGATTTCCTGGGACTTCGGACGCTGACCGTGATTCAGAACGCGGTGGAGCTGGCCAACCGCTCCATTCAGGAGGCGGGAGGCTACCCCTCCTATGAGCCGATTCTGGGAAAGCAGAAGGTGATGCAGAATCCGGCGGGAGACGTGATTGATATCAACAGGATTGATTACGATGACGAAAGCGTGTTCAGTTATCTGTCGACCGGGAAGACTGACGGTGTATTCCAGCTGGAATCTGCCGGAATGCAGAGCTTTATGAAGAGGCTGCAGCCGGAAAGCCTGGAGGATGTCATTGCAGGAATTGCATTGTATCGTCCGGGACCGATGGACTTTATACCAAAATACATTGCGGGCAAGCAAAACGCGGACAGTGTCTCCTATGACACAAAGGAACTGATTCCCATTCTGGAGCCGACCTACGGCTGTATTGTCTACCAGGAGCAGGTCATGCAGATTGTTCAGGAGCTGGGAGGATATTCCCTTGGACGGGCTGATCTGGTGCGCCGTGCCATGAGTAAGAAAAAGGCTCATGTCATGGAGGAAGAGCGCAGGAACTTTGTCTCAGGAAATGCAGCAGAAAATGTGCCGGGGTGTATCTCCAAGGGAATCCCTGAGGCAACAGCCAATCACATCTACGACACGATGATTGACTTTGCAAAATACGCCTTCAATAAGTCCCATGCTGCCTGTTATGCCGTTGTCACCTATCAGACGGCATGGCTGAAGTATTATTATCCGACGGAATTTATGGCGGCGCTTCTGACATCGGTCATTGATTTCCCGGCAAAGGTTGCCGGATATATTCTTGCCTGCAGGGAGATGCACATTCCGCTGCTGCCGCCGGATATCAATGAGGGGGTGGCGGGCTTCTCCGTATCGAACGGAGCGATTCGCTATTCTCTGACTGCCATCAAGGGAGTGGGGGAACCGGTAGTACGCGCTATCGTGAAGGAACGGGAGCAGAACGGAAAATACCGGGATCTGCAGGATTTTCTAACCAGGACGATGCCGTATCAGGTGAATAAGCGCGTGGTGGAAAGTCTGATCAAGGCCGGAGCGTTCGATTGTTTTGGTGTCACGAGAAAACAGATGATGACGGTTTATATCCGCATGATGGAGGAACAGACAATCGCCGCAAAGAACAACATGGCGGGTCAGCTGAGTCTGTTCGACATTGCACCGGAAGAGGTTCGCAGAGATTTTCAGGTGCGATATCCGGATGTGGGAGAATATGATAAGCAGATGAAGCTTTCCTTTGAGAAGGAGGTTCTGGGAATCTACGTCAGCGGACATCCCATGGAGGATTATGAGGGACTGTGGAAGGCACACATCACGGCGACTGCTGCAGATTTTCTGCTGGATGAGGAGACCGGCACCAGCAAGGCCCAGGACAATCAGGATGTCACGATCGGCGGAATGATCACGGATGTGAAGCTTAAATACACAAAGAACAACCAGGTCATGGCCTTCGTCGCGCTGGAGGATCTGACAGGAAGTGCAGAGGTAATTGTTTTTCCGAAGACCTACGAAGCCTGCGCCGAGAAGCTGCAGGAGGATGCCAAGGTGTTCATTCAGGGAAGAGTTTCGCAGGAGGAAGCTCGAGATTCGAAGCTCCTGGCCAGAACGGTTATTCCGTTTGACGCCGTGCAAAGAGAGGTCTGGATTCGCTTTGCTGACAGGAACTGCTATCAGGAGAAAGAATCGGAGCTGATGGAGTTCATCAATGATCACGGAGGAAGGGATCAGGTTATAATATATATCCAGAATCCGAGGGCGATGAAGCGGCTTCCGGCAGGTCAGGGAATTCGTGCGGAGCAGTCGGTTGTGAATAAGCTGGAGAAATGCTTCGGCAAAGAAAATGTGACCGTGAGATAGCAAAGCTGCAGTTCCGGGTCCGGCCGGTTTCTGCCCAAAACGGTTTTATATATTCTTCTGAAGAACTCTCAGCGGTTTTTCGAAAGGATATCACGTTGCAAACACTATAAAATCTGTCTAGAATAAGGAATGTATCGGATCAAGCATTGGAAATGGAGAGAGCTATGGCTGAAAATACAGTAAAAACAATCGGAATCCTGACGAGCGGCGGAGATGCGCCCGGAATGAACGCAGCCATTCGTGCCTGTGTTCGAAGAGCAATCCAGAATGGGTTGAAGGTAAAGGGAATACAGAGGGGTTATTCTGGTCTCCTTCAGGAAGAGATCATTGATATGGACAAGCGCAGCGTGTCCGATATCATTCAGAAGGGCGGAACCGTTCTGGGAACGGCAAGATGTGAGGAGATGCGCACGGAGGAAGGACAGAAGGCAGCAGCAGAGATCTGCCGCCGGCACGGCATTGACGGCCTCATTGTCATCGGAGGAGATGGTTCCTACCGCGGAGCACTTGCCCTGTCCAGGCAGGGGATCAATGCGATCGGACTCCCGGGAACCATTGATCTGGACATTGCCTGCACGGAATATACCATCGGTTTTGATACGGCAATCAACACGGCGATGCAGGCAATCGATAAGGTTCGTGATACCTCGTCATCCCACGAGCGCTGCAGCATCATCGAGGTAATGGGACGCAATGCCGGCTACATTGCACTGTGGTGCGGTGTTGCCAACGGCGCAGAGGATATTCTCCTGCCGGAAAAATATGATTATGATGAGCAGAAGATCGTAGACAATATCATCAACAATCGGAAGCATGGAAAGAAGCACCACATCATCATCAATGCAGAGGGAATCGGACACTCCACTTCCATGGCCAGGCGCATCGAAGCAGCCACGGGAATCGAGACCAGAGCGACCATTCTGGGTTACATGCAGCGCGGCGGTTCACCGACCTGCAAGGATCGATTCTATGCATCGATCATGGGTGCGTATGCTGCGGACATCGTAGCTGCGGGGAAGAAGGATCGCATTGTGGCATATCGCCATGGCGAATTCATTGATGTTGATATTGAGGAGGCTCTGGCAATGACAAAGAGCATTCCGGATTATCAGTATGAGATCAGTCAGGCACTGTCCCGATAAACAACGTCCGGATCGAAGTCGGGGTCTGCGGTGATTTTCACCGGATGGGCCGGCGGGATTGTGCGCTTCATCTGGAGAGGGCAAAGAAAGCCCTTTTCAGATGTCATTTATAACAGACAGCGAGGACGGAATGGAGAGAATTACTTCCGCATCGAGCAGCACGGTTAAAGGACTGGTACTGCTGCGCCAGAAGGCAACGAAGCGCAGGCAGTCCCAGTCCTTTGTCATAGAGGGAGATCGTCTGGTACTGGATGCTCCTTCAAAGTTCATAAAGGAACTTTATGTTACGGAAGAGGCGCTGAAGCGGCATCGGGAAATGCTGAAAAAAAGAAAGCTTCTGGATAAGACCGTTCTGGTGTCTTCGGAGATCATGGAGAAGATTTCCGACACCAAAACGCCGCAGGGAATTCTTGCGGTTGCCGCGCAGCCTGTGTACACCATGCAGGAGCTGACAGCAGGCAGCTCAGTGCACCTGCCTCTGAGCTGCCTG
>CAVAJA010000273.1:0-8051 GCA_963588615.1 Lachnospiraceae bacterium
CATTGGGGAAACGGGACAGCTTCTGTGGTCCTTCTACTCCTCCAACAACTGTTCCCCCGTTTACACCGCCATTCAGGGGATCACCGATCTCGACAGCAAACTCCCTTCCGATGTTGTCATTGCGGGAGGCTGCTCCACCGGTTACGGTGAAGCCCTTTTAAAATCTGCATTCAAACTCGACTGGGGCGAGGTGGAAACCATTGCGCACTACTACGGTGCGTCCTATTTTGACCCCGAGGTAGACTGCATTCTCGACATCGGCGGACAGGACATGAAATGCATCCGCATCCGAAACGGCGCCGTTGATTCGGTCACGCTCAACGAGGCCTGTTCCTCCGGCTGCGGCTCCTTTATTGAAACCTTCGCAAAATCTCTCGACTACTCTGTTCAGGATTTTGCAAAGGCTGCTCTGTTTGCCGAGAATCCGATCGATCTGGGCACACGATGCACGGTTTTCATGAATTCCCGCGTAAAGCAGGCGCAGAAGGAGGGGGCTACTGTCTCCGATATTTCTGCCGGACTCGCCTACTCTGTCATTAAAAATGCCCTGTTCAAGGTAATGAAGGTGTCCTCCGCCTCTGAGCTCGGCAAGAACATTGTTGTTCAGGGCGGAACCTTTTACAATGACGCCGTTCTCCGGGCCCTCGAACAGATCTCCGGGGGCAATGTCACACGGCCGGATATTGCAGGAATCATGGGTGCCTTCGGCGCCGCCCTGATTGCAAGAGAGCGCTATGATGAGTCCTCTCCCTCCCCTATGCTGAGTCTGGAGGAAATGGAGGATCTCACCTTCCAGACCACCTTGAAGAACTGCGGCAAATGCAGCAACAACTGCCGTCTGACCGTAAATCATTTCAGCGACGGCCGGCAGTTCATCTCCGGCAACCGCTGTGAACGGGGACTGGGACTCGAGAAAACCGACAACGGCATTCCCAATATGTACCAGTATAAGCTCAAGCGTCTGTTCCGCTACAAGCCCCTCACACAGAAAGAGGCGGTTCGCGGCACCGTCGGCATTCCACGCGTTCTGAACATGTATGAAGACTATCCCTTCTGGGCCGTCTTCTTTGCCAAACTTCATTACCGTGTCATTCTCTCCCCGCTTTCCACCCATTCCATCTATGAAATGGGCATTGAATCCATCCCCTCGGAGTCAGAATGCTATCCTGCCAAAATAACGCACGGTCACATTCAATGGCTCATCGAGAAGGTACATCCGGATTTTATTTTCTACCCTTCTTTGTTCTATGAACGAGCGGAAAACAGCGATGCAGACAATCACTACAATTGTCCCATTGTGTCCGCATACCCTGAGAACATTAAAAATAACGTGGAGGATATCCTCTCCGGGAAGGTTGCTTTCCGGCACCCCTACATGGCCTTTACCAACCTAAAGACTGTGTCCGAGGCCTTGCTGCGGGAATTCTCGGATCTCCCCCGCGAGGAAGTGCTGGCTGCCGCCGAGGAGGGATGGAAGGAGCTTCTGCAATTCCGAAAGGACATTCAGACCGAGGGCGAGCGCGTCCTGAAATTCATGGAGGTTACCGGCACAAAGGGAATTGTTCTGGCGGGACGCCCTTACCATCTGGATCCCGAGATCAACCACGGCATCCCGGAGATGATCAGCTCCTATGGTTTCGCTGTCCTCTCGGAGGACAGCATCTCCCACCTTGGGAATCCTGAGAGACCGCTGGTGGTGCTCGATCAGTGGATGTATCATTCCAGGCTGTATGCCGCAGCCTCCTATGTGCGCACCCGCGACGATCTCGATCTCATTCAGCTGAACTCTTTCGGCTGCGGCGTGGATGCCGTCACCACAGATCAGGTCAGCGACATTCTCTCCGGGTCAGATAAAATCTACACCTGCCTGAAGATCGATGAGGTCAATAACCTGGGCGCTGCCAGAATCCGCGTTCGCTCCCTCATTGCAGCCATCCACATTCGTGAGAGGAATGCAATGAAGCGCACCATCCGCTCCACCGGCATCCACAAGGTTCCTTTTACCAAACAGATGTTTGATGAGGGTTATACCATCCTCTGCCCGCAGATGTCGCCCATCCATTTTGATCTCATTGAACCTGCAGCAAGATCCTGCGGCTACAATCTGGTCCTGATGCGCAACGACAATCATGCCGCCATCGATTATGGTCTGAAATATGTGAACAATGATGCCTGCTACCCTTCTCTCTTCGTTGTTGGGCAGGTCATGGAGGCCCTCTCCTCCGGGCAGTATGACCTCAACCGGACGGCAGTAATCATGTCGCAGACCGGCGGCGGATGCCGCGCTTCCAACTACATCGGCTTTATCCGCCGTGCCCTGAAAAAAGCCGGCATGGAGCAGGTTCCGGTCATTTCCGCCAACCTTTCCGGACTGGAGGGAAATCCAGGCTTTAAGATCACCTTCCCGCTGATCACAAGGCTAGCCTTTGCCGTCATACTCGGAGACGTTCTCATGAAGTGCGTCTACCGCATGCGGCCTTATGAAATTCAAAAAGGCTCCACCATGGCGCTGTATGACAAATGGACAGCAAGATGCTCTGAATTCCTGGTCAACACAAAGGGCTTCCCCCTTCGGAAGGTTCAGAAGCTTTCCCGCGAAATCATCCGTGATTTCGACGCCCTTCCCATTCACGAGGATCTGGTGAAGCCAAGGGTCGGCATCGTCGGTGAGATTCTTGTAAAGTACTCTTATGCTGCCAATAATCATCTGGTTGATGTTCTGGAATCTGAAGGCGCGGAGGCGGTAGTTCCGGATCTTATGGGCTTTATGCTCTACTGCTTCTACAACCAGGTTTACAAGGCCGAATTCCTCGGTACCTCGAAATCCGCCGCATTCGGAACAAATGCCGCGATTCATGCCATCGAGGATGTTGCTCTCCGCCCGATTTACCGGGAATATGAAAAGAGCCGTCACTTTGAAGCTCCCGCCAGCATCTATCAGGTTGTCGAGTACGCAAAGCCCATCGTAGACATCGGAAATCAGACCGGTGAGGGATGGTTCCTGACCGGTGAAATGGTCGAGCTGATCAAGAGCGGCGTTCCCAACGTCATCTGTATTCAGCCCTTCGGCTGTCTGCCCAACCACGTTGTGGGAAAGGGCGTTGCCAAAAAGGTTCGATCCCTCTATCCGGAAGCTAACCTCGCCGCCATTGACTATGATCCCGGCGCCTCGGAGGTCAATCAGCTGAACCGCATCAAGCTCATGCTCTCCGGTGCCCAGAAGGCACTGGAGCGCCGCAAGACACAGCCGGAGTCCTAAGGCAGATCCATCGCTGCATTGATTCATCGGATGGTCGGCGGAACAGCCCCATCCATCCGATGTGCGCCCGCCGAGCGCGCCAAAAAGAAAAAACGAGACCGCAGGGATGCAAGGCGCATCCTCTGCGGTCTCGTTTTTTATATTTTAAGCTGTTACTGTAAAAATCCCGGACAGCGGCCGCGTGGATGTGCAAGCCTGCTCGCGCAGACACGCAGCCGCTGATTTTATTTGTTGTGGCGCCTGCGCGAGCAGGCATGGTAGTTTGTAGTTTCAGCCCCCGCATCACATGCAAAGCGGGTATCTGGCTGTCAGATCCGCAATGATAGCCTTGGCCTTCTCAATGCCGGCCTCTTTTTCCTTGATCACAATCGAAATCGCCTCTGCGATCTGATCCATATCCTCCGTGTTCATGCCGCGGGTCGTGACAGCCGCCGTTCCGAGACGAATGCCGGATGTCACGAACGGTGATCTCTTCTCGTTCGGAATGGTGTTCTTATTGGCTGTAATATGAGCCTCATCCAGCCATTTCTCCACTTCTTTTCCGGTCAGGTCCTCCTTGGTCAGATCCACCAGCATCAGGTGGTTGTCCGTACCTCCGGAAACAATATCAACTCCTCGCTTCATCAGCCCCTCTGCCAGCGCCTTCGCATTGTCAATGATGCCTTGTGCATAGACCTTGAAGGAAGGATCCAGCGCCTCCTTAAAGCAGACCGCCTTGGCCGCAATCACATGCTCCAGCGGACCGCCCTGAATGCCCGGGAAAATTGCCTTATTCAGCTTGAAGCGATCTGCCGCCTCCTGGCTTGCCAGAATCAGACCTCCTCTGGGTCCCCTCAGGGTCTTGTGTGTCGTTGTCGTCACAATATCGCACCACGGGAACGGTGACGGATGAAGGCCTGCTGCAACCAGCCCTGCAATATGTGCAATATCAGCCATCAGGACAGCGCCGCATGCATCTGCCACCTCACGGAACTTCTTAAAATCAATCGTTCTTGCATATGCAGAAGCTCCCGCAATGATCATCTTCGGCTTGTGCTCAACGGCAAGCTTCATCAATTCATCGTAATCGATGTATCCTTCCTCATTCACACCATAAGGAACGATATTGAAATAGGATCCGGAAATATTCGCCGGTGAACCATGCGTCAGGTGACCTCCCTGATTCAGATTCATGCCCATCAGCGTGTCTCCCGGCTTCAGCACAGCATACTCCACCGCAAGGTTTGCCTGGGCGCCTGAATGAGGCTGTACATTGGCATACGTGCAGCCGAACAGTTCCTTCGCTCTCTCAATTGCCAGCGTTTCCACCACGTCCACGCACTGGCAGCCGCCGTAATAACGCTTTCCGGGATATCCTTCTGCATACTTGTTCGTTAGGGGGCTCCCCATTGCCGCCATGACCGCCTTGCTCACCCAGTTCTCGGATGCGATCAGTTCAATGTGGTCATTCTGTCTTGCCATCTCCTGCTCGATGGCCTCTGCAATCTGCGGATCTTCCTTGCGAATTTCTTCCAGTGAATACATTTACCATGCCTCCTCTTCTGCGACAGTTCCGTTAATTAAAATTGAAAAAGTGGTGCACCACGCGATAACATTCCACGGAGATATATCTCGCTCCCTTCGTGTGTCCGCCCACAAACGTTCCGAACACGCCGTGGCGCATATGCTGATACAGCCGGCCATCCCGCTTTTTGAGATATTCCCACATTTCATCCTTCATTGCAATATGTTCTTTCGTATTGGAAAGCAAAGCCAGAACAGATGATATGGTCACAATAATTTCGAGATAATTATACATGTACGCCTGAAGCGCCTTGTGCATTTTCATCTTCTCAACAATTTCAGGCTTTGTATAATACTCGATCATGATCTTCGTAACACGCACCTGCTGATCCAGCCGCGAGATCATGATCTTCTCATTTACGGACTGATCCTCTCTCCCGATATAATAGCAGTACAGATTCTCATTCATGTAATACATCCGCTTCACATACGGAAGAGGGCGGAATACATAAATATTATCTACATAGAAGCAATGCTCCGGAAGATGCATCTCACACTCTCTGAGGAGCTCCGTGCGATAGATCACAGAATGCATGAGGATGTAGCTTCCCTTCCGGAAACGCCCCACCTGATCCCAGCCGAAAACCTTTTCCACCGGCAGCGCGGACTCATAGTGGATTACTTTATTCCTGTCTGCCCCCACCTTCATGTAGGTATAATTGCACAGGAACAGGTCCAGCTGTTCCTCCTCCTTTGTGAAATTCTCGAGCCTGTCAAGAACCTTGAGAAAAACAGCGGTATCCAGCCAGTCATCACTGTCCACCACCTTGTAGTACAGGCCGTTGGCCAGCTCAATTCCGACATTTACTCCCGAACCGTGCCCTCCGTTCGGCTTATGTACCGCACGGCAGATCCCGGGATAATCACGCTCATACTGATCCGCTATGGCCGCTGTATTGTCCTTCGATCCATCATCGATAATCAGAATTTCCACCCGATCTCCGCCGACCAGAAGACTCTTCAGACAGCGCTCCATATAATCCTGTGAGTTGTAACAGGGAACACAAATTGTCAACAATTTCATGCGAATCCTACCTCTTTTCTGTTAAGCAGCTGCCGTTCCTTCACCGGCCAGCCTGCTGCGGAATGGTCCGATGCCGTCAACGGATCCCGCCGCGTTCCGTCTCATACCTGTGAATGGTTGCAAGACAGTCTCTGAGTTCCTCATATCGAACCTGCACAGACTTCTCTTCATCGATCTCCACGCCGAGAGCAATTGCCATGGAATCAATCATCTCATTTGTGATGTGACCGCGCATTTCATCGAGAATCTCCAGGCGCTGCCTCGTGGTTCTTGCATCCAGAAAACGCTCCAGCATCGGATCCAGCACATGTTCCAAACCATCCTCCGACGCTTCTATGGCAGTTTCCATATGCTCTGAGCCATCCTCTGATGCTGTTCCAACAGCCTTTATATGCTCCGAGCTGCCTTCTGCTTCCTTTTCGGTGTCGTGCTGATTTTCTCCGGATTTTCCCTCTGCAGCCGCCTCCGACTTCGACAGAAAATCCTCGACACGTTCCGCATAGACATGGTACTCTCCGAAAAGTTCCTGATAAACCACCAGCTGTTCTCCGGTATTCTTGCTGACAGCCGTCATCAAAATCTGACAGGGACCTTCTGCCGCCCGCAGGAATCTCGTGAAAGGAATCAGCTGTCCTTTTTGTTTTTCCTTCTGCATCATTTTTCGTTTCCTTTCTGTCCTGTCTTCCGTCGGATTTTGCAGCCGATGTTCGAAAGCTTCCCGAACACGACGACTGCCAGGATCATCCTCCCGCCGCACATTGAATAATCAGGCACTCCGCAGCGAGTTCCGCTGTTATTTTACCATTTTTGTAGGAATAATCAGCATCCATGCATTTTTCCAGCAGACGCTCCAGCCGTTCCGCAGAAAAAGCAGCGGCCAGCGGTTTGATCTTATTGGACAAGGCCCACGGGTTCAGCTTCAGTTCCTTTGCAATCTCTTCATCGCTCATGTTCGAGGACATCTCAAGAATCTGCAGCAGCTGATTGTACTGCCGCATCATCAATGACAGAATCACCTGCGGCGGTGTCTGGAGCTTCTGCAAATCCATATAAATTTCCAATGCCTCCTTGCATTTTCCTTCTGCAATGATCCGAATCATGTCAAAAATGCGGTCCCTGACCACCGGAGTGCAGATTTCCCGAATATCCTCCGGCCGCACCTCACTGCGCTCCATACAATACGCAGCAACCTTTTCATACTGAGATCGGATTGCCAGCATATCTGTTCCGGAATACTCGATAAACAGCTGGATGGTTGGATTCGAAATCCGTATTCCGTCCTTTGCAAACAATTCCGCAACCCATCCTCTCAGATACTGCAGATCCGCCTGCTGGATCCGATCCCCCGCCGCCATATCACAGGACAGAACACAGCCAATCTTTGCAATTGTCTTGTAGAGCTTATAGGCTTTATTGGGAGAAATCTCTTCGAAAATCAGATGTGTTGTCTTCGGAAGTTCCTTGAGATATTCACACAGTCTCTCCTCTTCCTCCCCTGACCGCTTGAAAAATTCCGTTTCCGTGATCGTCACCACACGTTCCTGTGCAAGAAACGGAAGTGTCTGTGCAATTTCAATCACATCAGCGGCTCTCACCTCCGGACCGGTCAGAAGAGTGTCATTCATGGAATCTCCCTCTCCCACGATTGCCCTTCGGATTCCGGCGATATTCTTGTGACGCAGAAGTGCCTGCTCGCCGCAAATCAGGTATACCGGAAAAAAATTTTTTTCAGACAGCTGATGCCTCAGTTCTTTTTCAGATTCCAGATAGGAATTCTTCGGAGTCCTCTGTGCCATGCTGCCATCTCCTTTCCGCATTAAGATCTCCGATGGTGTCTGCTGTGCCCGAAATCATGTCCGACGAACAGACCGATCGCTATTCAGGTGTGATCTTCACTGATTCCGATTTGGCACACAGCCGCCATTTAGGGAAACGCTGATTAAAGCGTTTCCCTCGCCGGATTTGCGCTGCGAAGCAGCATTTTCCCTTGCAAATCCGTGCGATCCACCGGAGGTTGCTAAGGAAATGCTGATTTAATCAGCGTTTCCTTAGCACTCGCATCGAGATTTTCCTGTGGAAAACCTCGATGTGGCTGGCCAGAGTGACTCCGTCACTTGGCCGCCTGCCGTTTTCAATCATGAATTCGTCCGCAAGGCGCCCGATTCATGTTGAAATCGTCAGGTGCTAAACTAAAGATGTATTAGC
>CAVAJA010000274.1:0-3007 GCA_963588615.1 Lachnospiraceae bacterium
AGCGGGAGCTGGAGGGGAAAATCGTCGAGCCGGAGTGCGACACGGACAGCCTGCCGGATCCCACCTCCGCAGGGAAAGCATCGGAACGGGGCGTTCGCTGCGGCGCAGGGCGGTGTGCCTTCGCCGTGGACTGGCAGGGACGGATGCGGCCATGCAACACCTTCCCCTGTGAGTCGGCTGATGTGAAGGAGCTCGGCTTTGCGGAGAGCTGGGGGCGCACCAATGAGATTGCACGAAACTTCCCCCGCCCCGCGGAATGCGAGGGCTGCTGCTACCACGATGTGTGCAAGCACTGCGTATCCGAGCATGCCGCCGGCGCATCGCCGGGACACGCGAGCCCGCAGATCTGCCGGTGGGGAAAACGTATGGTGGAGGAGGGGCTGTTCAAGATCCCTTTGAAATAAACAGAACATGCATCGGTTCAGCCCCAGGCGGCGACGGATCCCGACGGGGAGGAAACCGATCAGCAGATACAAGGAGGTTGATCCATATGAAAAGACAATATGAAACTCCCGAAATTGAAGTTGTGAGATTCCGATACGGCGATCAGGTCGTCGCGGCAAGCGGAGACGGCGGAGGACCGATTATCCGCGTGCTGATCGGTTGGCAAGGATGTAATTGGGACTACCCGGTATCTCCAATCGATGAATGAGGAAAGGTGACGGCATGTCGCTGTCATCAAAAGAAAGGAACGGTATGTATATGAAAAAGCAATATGAGACTCCTGAAATTGAGGTCGTGAAGTTTCAGTATAACGATCAGGTGGTCGCAGCAAGCGGATGCCCTACGGAATACAGATTGAATGAGAACCCCTGCACAGCACCGACGCCGATACGACCGCTTCGTTGACAGAAAAATACAGGACGAAAGGAAAGTGAGATACATGAAAAAGATTTATGCAGCTCCCAGTGTTGAGATCGTGAAGTTTCAGTACAGTGATCAGGTTGTAGCCGAGAGCGGCTGCAATGTGTCCTCCGGACACAGCGGTTGGAATGGCACCTGCGAAGAGTGGTCACAGACCGGAGGACACACCAATTAAGAAAATGCTGACCGAATGAAGCTATTGTCAATCTGCGGGAAATATGGGTATCTGCCTCAAGGGAGGAGAAATTGTCATGAAGAAGTCATACGAGACCCCAGATGTGGAAGTCATAAAGTTCAGGTACAGTGATCAAGTCGTGGCTGACAGCGGATGTATCGTGCAAGTGACGCATGCAGGACCGAATTCGTGCGTGTATGGTGAACACACCTATATTTATCACAAATAGGTGATTTTATTTGCTGTGGTGGGGCAGGTACAGTACATGACGTTATTCGAACGCATTCAAAGTGAAATAAATACGCTCCCTGTATCTGGACTGCCGGGGGACAGCCTCTTTTCGGGAGTTGTGGATACAGCGGAGATTCGGGTGTGCAAGGATTCCAATGGTGACTGGCTGTATCGCCTGAGGCGGAGCGATGCTCCTGCGGCACTGAAGGTCAGCGCAGATTACCGGAAGATGGAAAAAGAACTGGAGGGTGTGCGCGAGGAAGATGTGGAGAATTATCGCTTCCTCCTGCGCACGGCCTTTGAGTGCCGTTTCTGCCATGAGGGAATCGTCTCTCTGCATGCCGCCTGTGTGGAAAAGGACGGTTTTGCCGTGGCTTTTACCGGCAAGAGCGGCGCAGGCAAATCCACCCGTGCAAGGGCGTGGATCAAGGGACTTGGAGCATCCTGGATCAGCGGCGACCGCCCTGCCGTTCGGTTGGAGGCAGAGGGCTGCACGGCCTGCGGCGTGCCCTGGGACGGCAAGGAGCAGATTTTTCGGAATGCAGAGGTGCCGCTTCGGTGCATTCTGGAGGTGCGGCGCTCCCCGGTTAATTACATTCGAAAACTCAGCATGACGCAGGCAAGGCAGGTGCTTGCACAGCAGACCTTCATCCCCATGTGGGATACGGACACGGCTGCACTGGCGCTTGCGAATATCCGGCGGATGATTCGACTGGTGCCTGTCTACCGCGTGTTCTGCGGCAGAGCACCGGAGAATGCCCAGGTCATATACGACATCCTTGCCCGTCATCCGGAACAGATCAGAGAGGAACGTGAAGAAATGAAGATTAAAAACGGCTTCGTCCTGCGCAATGTGGTGGACGAATATATGGTCATGCCCACCGGGGACAACATTGCAAAGTTCGACGGCACAGCTGTACTGAACGAGGTGTCCGCCTTCGTGTTCAGACAGCTGGAAAATCCCGTCTCCCGGGAGGATGTGCTGGACGCCATCCTTGCGGAGTTTGAAGTAGATGAGGAGACCGCAGCAAAGGATCTGGACGCCCTGCTTGCACAGTTCCGTGAGCTGGGACTGCTGGAGGAATAGGTCCTGCATGAAGATGCTGCTGCGGGCAATCTGGAACAACAGCCGGAAAGCCTTCCTTATCATCCTTCTGTGGAACATCGTCGTCTCTGTTCTGGGCGGGATCAGCATTGTCATGCTGATTCCCCTGCTGAACATGCTGCAGATCGGCGACAGCCGTCTGCCGGCATGGTTCATGGAGTTTTCCTATCCGCTGCAGGTGGGATTGCTGCTGGGTGCGTACCTTCTGCTGGTAACGATGAAGGCGCTGCTGTCCCGGTTACTCAGCATCCGTGAAACCGCCTTTATTGAAGAAATCGGCATGACCTTGCGCGGCAGGCTGTACAAGGCGGTGTCCGGCGCGAGCTGGGAGTGCGTTGCGGACAAAAAGGACACAGACGTCATCAACCTGTTCACCTACCAGTGCAGCGAGGTCAGCTACGGAATTTCGGAGCTCATCCACTTTCTTGCCGCATTGGTTTCGGCAGCGGTGCAGCTCTTCATTGCGCTGATGATGAGCCTGCCGGTGACGGTGCTGGTGTGTGTCATGGGCGCGTGCATGCTGGTGATTTTTAAGCCCCTGCGGGAAAGATCCCGGGAATACGGCGACGAAATGATCCGCATCAGCAGGGAATTCTACGGGGAGCTACAGAATCAGCTGGCCAGCATCAAGG
>CAVAJA010000275.1:0-2296 GCA_963588615.1 Lachnospiraceae bacterium
GCAATTCCGTCCAATCCTGCGTAAATAACCATTGCAAAGGACAGATAGGGATTGGTCATAGGATCCGGAGAACGAAGCTCGAACCGTTTCCTGTCATTATTGGTTGCCGGAATACGGATCAGCTGCGAACGATTCTGTTCGGACCAGCTGACATAGTAGGGGGCCTCCATCTGGCCCAACCTCTCATAGGATTTCGACACCGGATTCAGGAACAAAGTAATCTCACGAATGTGCTTAAGAATACCCGCCATGAACATATTGGACAACTCTGCACTCCGCTCTTTGTTTCCATCAATCGCATCTACCGAAATATTGAAATGCATGCCGCTTCCCGCTTGGTCCCGCAGAGGCTTCGGTGAGAAATCTGCCGCCATGCCGGACGCTTCCGCCAGATTTCGAACCGCCCATTTCACCGTAGACGTGTTATCCGCCGTTGTAAGAGGATCGCCGTAATGAAAATCAATCTCATTCTGTCCCGGTCCATGCTCATGGTGCGATGCCTCAGGAGAAATCCCCATGTCCAGCAAAGCAAAGCAGATATCGCGGCGAAGATTCTCTCCCTTATCATCCGGCCCAACCGCCATATATCCCGCCTGATCGATCGGCGTCTCGGTTTTAGCCCCTTTATCATCGCGTTCAAAGGCATAGAACTCAACCTCAGGGCCAAACGTGACCCGAATTCCCCGCTCCTTTGCTGCTTTCACAGCGCCCTTTAAAAGATATCGTGTATCCTTCTCATAAGGTGTCCCGTCCGGCTTGTAAATATCACAGAACATCCGGCATACACCTCCGTCAAGCGGTCTCCACGGAACAATGGACAGTGTCGTAGGATCCGGCCGAAGGAACAGATCCGAGCGCAGATCTTCCCCAAAGCCTGCAATGGCAGAACCGTCAAAGGAAATCCCCTCCGTGAAAGCTCTGCGCAGTTCCTGCGGCATGATTGCAATGTTCCTCTGTTCTCCAAACACGTCAAAAAAAGCCAGGCGAATGAACTTCACATTCTCTTCTTCAATGAAATCCAGTACATCCTCGTAGGTCTGCATGTCTATAATCCCCTTTCGTTTCCCCTGTTCTCAGGCTGCAGGTTCGCCTTTGGGCTCTCCATCAACCCGTCCTGACTATTCACCGGCTTCATACACCGCTGCTGCCTTTACCAGCCCCGCAAACAGCGGATGCGCATGGTTCGGTCTGGACTTGAATTCCGGATGAGCCTGCGTTGCAATATAATACGGATGTCCCTTCAGCTCAATCATCTCCACGATACGGCCATCCGGACTGGTTCCGGAGAGCGACATTCCTTTTTCCTCATACATGTCACGGTATTCGTTGTTCACCTCATACCGATGCCGATGTCTCTCCTGTATTTCCTGCACTCCGTAAATCTCACACGCCTTGCTGCCTTTTTTCAGAACACAAGGATATGCCCCCAGACGCATCGTCCCCCCCAGATCCGTCACACCCTTCTGTTCCGGCATCAGATCGATCACCGGATGTGTGGTGTCCGGTGCCAGTTCCGAACTGTTGGCATCCGCATAGCCGATGACATTTCTTGCGAATTCAATCATCGCCATCTGCATTCCGAGACAAATTCCAAGGTATGGAATCTTATTCACACGTGCATACTCCGCCGCCTGAATCATCCCCTCGGTCCCGCGATTTCCGAATCCTCCCGGAATGATCATGCCGTGAATACCGGAGAGCATTGCTTCCGCTCCTTCTTTCTCCAGCTCTTCAGAATCCACCCAGCGAATGGAAACCTCTGTGCGGTTCTCAATTCCGCCGTGATGAAGAGCCTCTACCACCGACAAATAAGCATCATGAAGCTGCGTATATTTTCCCACCAGTGCAATTTCAACCTTCTTATTGGGATTCTGCAGACGATCCACCATCTCATTCCACTCAGAAAGATCCGGCTCCGGACACGGAAGCTGCAGACAATCGCATACTGCCTGTGCCAGATGTTCCTCCTCCATCATAAGAGGAACTTCATAAATGCTGCCGGCATTGAGGTTCTGCAGAACATGGCTGCCCGGAACGTTGCAGAACAGCGCAATCTTATCCTTAAGATATCCCGGCATTTCCATCTCTGAACGGCAGACAATGACGTCCGCACGAATTCCCATCTGCTGCAGAGCCTTGACGCTCATCTGCGTCGGCTTTGTTTTCATCTCGGCAGAGCCATACAGATAAGGCACCAGCGTCACATGAATCATGCAGGTATTGTAAGCCCCCTGCTCCTGCTGAAACTGGCGGATTGCCTCAAAAAATGCCTGAGATTCAATATCTCCGACTGTAC
>CAVAJA010000276.1:0-2464 GCA_963588615.1 Lachnospiraceae bacterium
TCACAAAGGCGGTCGGCAGATGCAGCCATCGATGGGGAACCTCCGCGCTTTCGGAGTACGAATGCCGGAAAAACGGCAGGAGCAGCAAAAGGAACAGCACCAGCAGGATACTCATGTTATCCCTGACGCTTTCATATGCCAGATACAGGGAATGAATCACCAGATTCGGAATCGACGTGATTCCCTCTGCCCCTTCCGCATCCATACGCAGCTGATTCCCGGGAGCGAGCACGCTGACGGCAAGACCGACGCAGCCGCAAAGCAGGATCACCAGATATCCCGGAAGCCACGCTTTCCCGTTCCAACCGATCCCCCTGCTCTCGCTGCCGGCATCCTCTTTCGACGGACTCCCACAGCAGCAGGGCATGCCATCCTGTGTTTCGAATTGCGTCAGAATCGGTAAAATTCCAAAAAAGAGGAGCACCAAAAGATTCACAAGCGCTGTAACATAATTCCCGCCCATGGCAAAAAAGCTCAGGACCGCCCCAAAAATTACCTGATGAATCCGAAGCCCTCGTCGCAGATTTTGAATCAGCAGTGCTGATAAAATCAGCAGCATTCCGTAAAACGGCAGATAATTTACCGCCCCGTCCCACCAGAAAAACATGTCCAGTGCTCTCGGAATGAGCTGAATCATTGCCATCGACAGAATGCACGCCGCCGTCCCCCCGCACCCGCAGGAATGTTTTTTTCTCTCATCTCCAAGAAGTGTTCTCCAGAAAATCCAGACGGAGAGGATCAGGAAGCCGATCAGCAGAAAAGCCACCAGTCCGTACCACGCATCCCCGAACGCCACGGGATTCAGAGATCCAAGGATCACAGCGGTAAAGCACCCCTGCCATGAAGTGTAACTCCAGTGCAGCTGCTGAACGATTCCCTGCACAAAGCCGACAAACCCGCTTTCCAGCCAACCGTGGTGCGGATAATTGGAGAACGCAAAATCATCCGCGCTGGCGTGATTGTACAGTGAAATCCACGCAATCGGAAGAAGACTCAGGACCAGCAGAATCCTGAAAAAACGATGCCAGAAAACAAGGCTTCTCTTCTCACTTTCCTTTCCGCATTCCGACGTTTGGTTCTGCTCTCTCTTCCTGTTCATAGGCCGCTGTATTTACCTCCGCCTCTTCTCACCTGGGCATGAAACCATCCTTGATGCTCTCTCCCCGCATCTTTGTCCGCTCTGCCATGGACTGATAGGCCGACCCAGGGAACGCATAATAACTCAGATTATCTGTTCCGGACGGCGGAACATAAATGGTCAGTCCGCCCTCCAATTCGTATTCGTTTACCTCAGGATTGTCATAGTCCTGCTGTGTCAGGAGATGCTCTGAGTGAAGGTGCTGTTTGATCCACGTCATGTCGAACAATACGTAGTAATCCCAGTACATGCTCATGCACACGAACACCGCAAGGCAGACATAGCAGGACGCAATGCGCACGACTCCCATCGGAATCGGACGGACCCAGTCCCCCACCACCATAAACGGCAGCAGCAGCAAAAAAGCCAGCCCATAGCGAATGAAGGGAGCCGTCATAAACCATCCCGCAATACAGATCAAAATTGCCAGATACAGCGTAAATTTATCCCAGGGAAATTCCTCATGCTCCTTATGGCAGCGGCGAATCCGCACGAAGCTGCCTGCCGCAAGTCCTGCGGCCGCAAGGATGTTCCCGATGATCAACATCATCTCCGGCCGGTTTTTCTCACTCCACCAGATCGGCAGCCAGATAGAAATCGGGTCATTTACTCTCGACGTGTCGTAGAGGCACCTTCCCCAGACCTTAATCTGATCCGCATCATGCTGCAGATATTCCACCGGAACCTTCCAATCCACCCGGAACAGATCCAATGCTGCAATCGGATAGATCAGCCAGCCGGAGATCACATAATTTCGGGCAAGCCACGGCAGCAAGATCAGAACGCCGCACACAACATACCTCAGCGCTGTGTTCCCGCGCTTTTTCTTCAGAAGCCAGATTCCCGGATACAATGCAGCAAACGCCAAAAAACCCGCAGACAGCTTATAGGTCGCAGCACAGACAGCTGCAAGAGACAAATCTCCGTAAGTAAAGATTTTCTCCTCCCTTGTTTTCCCCGGATTCTCCATGCAGGAAACCCACAGTTCCGCAATCCACAGAATCAGGTACATCGAAGAAAAGTCTGTCGCAGGCGACATGATCCGCTCCGATACGACAACCGCATACAAAATGACGGCGATCCTGCAGCCGTCCATCAGGTGACGCTTTCTGGTCCAGATTCCCCGGAAGCCATCCACAGCCCACACCACCAGAAATGCCTGAATAAATCCATTGGTTCCGTGAAGGGACTGACCGACCAGCCATTTCATGGAGAAAAAGGCCGCATAGGCAAGACTTGCACTGTTATAGGCAAAATGCTGCTGCAGATTGCCAAGCCCCTTCACGACACCGTATTCCTCGTACCACCGAATGGCCTGTGCGTGAT
>CAVAJA010000277.1:0-2734 GCA_963588615.1 Lachnospiraceae bacterium
AGAATGATGCATGAAAGGCTTTGGAGAAAAGCAGGTGTGCAGGAGATCCTGAATATCCTGCAGAGAAGGAAGGTATGTGAAAATGTTTCGTCCCATTCGAAGAAAAACAAAGGAAATAGATGAAGAGGCTGCGAAGGAACTGCTTCGCAAAGAACGGATCGGCATTCTTGCGGTGAACGGAGATGATCAGTATCCGTACGCAATCCCGGTTAACTTTCGCTATGATGAGGAGAAGAACAGAATTTATTTTCACGGAGCCGGAGCGGGACATAAATACGACTCGCTGAAGGTCTGTGACAAGGTGTGCTTTACCGTCTGCGGGAAAGAGGTGGTCCGGGATCTTGCGTGGGCGCCCTATGTAAAAAGTGCGGTTGTGTTCGGGAGATGCCGCCTGCAGGAGAAAAACGAGGAATCCATGGACCAGCTTCGAAAGCTTGCAGCGAAGTATTTTCCGAATGAGGAGCTGATTGAGGAAGAGATGCAAAAAGCGGGAAGAGCGGCACAGATGTATGAAATTGAAATTGAGCATCTGAGCGGCAAGGAAATACAGGAACGCTGAGGAATGCCGACCGCAGCGCGGATGAGAAAACGCTTCCGATGACAGGCATTATGAAAGCGGACAATGGGGAGATGGGTCATGGCGTTTAGGAAAGGAACTCTTAAGGTAAAAAAACGTATTATGTCTGTTTGCGTCCGACTGTTCATACAGAAGGGATATCATGCATCGACAGTCAGTCAGATCGTAAAGGAGGCGCAGATTTCTGTCAGCAGTCTTCAGAATATTTTTCATACAAAGGAGGATATTCTGAACGAGCTGATCGAATTCATGCTTGCCCGCCAGTTTGATGCAGCAGTTGATTTATGCGGAGAGGGGGCATCCGGACTCCAGGTGTACGCTGCGGCTGCCGCAATTCAGCTTGCGCTGGCAGAGCGGGACGAGAATTTGCGGGATCTTTACCTGGAAGCATATTCCGGACTCGGGACCTCGGATTGTATCTGTCAGGGCGTGGCACAGAGGCTCCTTGACACCTTCGGGAAATATCAGCCGGGATATACTCTGGGCAATTTTTACAACATGGAGCTCGGAATTTCCGGAATCATGAGAGGGTATATGAGCAGAAAATGCAGCATGCATTTCACTTTTGAGGAAAAGCTGGAGTATTTTCTTGCCATCAGCCTGCGGGCGTATCAGGTTCCGGAAGAGGAACTGGCGGAAGTGCTGCAATACATAAAGAAGCTGGATATGTTATCTGCCGTGGATCAAATCTGGGGGAAAATTCTGGCGGCACTGGAAGAGGAGTATGATTTTAAGCTGTAATCGCGGAGAAATGCGAAAACCTCTTGAAATGAGCCGGACAGAACGGTATAATTCAGATGATTCATGTAGACTTGACATTGAGAGTGGGCCTTGCCGGTCCACTCTTTTTCGTGAAATGCTCTTAACGGGATCGAGGAATCTTTTTTAAGGCAGCAGAGGCATGACCGGAAGACGGGCACAAAGGCAGGGACACGAATAAGGGGATAAGAGATGGCAAAACGCAAAGAAATTGAGGAAATGGTGGAGCGACTCCTGGAGCCCATCGTTTCTTCTAGGAATCTTCGGATTTATGACGTGGAATACGTGAAGGAAGGGCAGGAGTACTATCTTCGTGCCTACATCGACAAGGACGGCGGGGTTACCATCGATGATTGTGTTGCTGTGAGCCGGGAACTCTCAGATGCACTGGACGATACCGATCCGATTCCGGATGCATATACATTGGAGGTCTCCAGTCCCGGTCTCGGGAGACCGCTGACCAAGGACCGTCATCTTGCAGCCAGTATCGGTATGGCGGTGGAAGGCAGCACATTTGCCCCCTACGAGGACAAGAATAAGAATTTTGAGGGGACGCTGGAAGCCTTTGACGATAAGAGCATTACCATCGGAAGAAAAAATGCAAAAGGGGAGCTGACTGAGAATCTGGTTCTGCAGCGCAAGGATGTTGCCAGGCTTCGCCTGAAGATAGAGCTTTGAGATAACGTTGCTACGTTGAGATACAAACGGAAAGGGCAGGAAAGGCCCAAATCCAGAACAGCATGCATGCTGCAGGCAGTGTGCAGGATATGATCGCAGCAAGATGCGGAGCCGGCTGCGGCATTAGGAGGAAGTCATGAATGAAGAACTGAAACTCGCGATGGAAGTGTTGGAGAAGGAGAAGAACATCAGCGCAGATACTCTGTTTGATGCGATCGAATCCGCACTGGTGATTGCCTGCAAGAGCAATTTCGGCAAGACAGACAATGTGAAGGTTGAGATGGATCGTGACACATTCGAGTACCATGTGTGGGCGGAGAAAACCATTGTGGCCACGGAAGAGGAAGTGGAGGACGATCAGTACCAGATTACGGCGGATAAGGCAAAAGAGCTGCACGTGACGGGCAAGATCGGTGACGTGGTGCGCGTTGATTTCAACAGCAAATCCTTTGGCCGCATTGCTACGCAGATTGCCAAGAATGTGATCCTGCAGAAGATTCGCGAGGAAGAGCGCAACGCAGTCTACAATTATTTTGAAAGCAAACTCAAGACGGTTGTCACGGGAGTGGTGCAGCGCCAGGCAGGACGCAACTGGACCATTAATCTGGGAACGCAGGACGGCACGATGAAGGCGGAAGGCATCCTGAATGAGAAAGAGCAGGTGCCCACGGAGAAGCTCCGCACAGGAGACCGCATTCGCGTATATGTAGTGGATATCCG
>CAVAJA010000278.1:0-2885 GCA_963588615.1 Lachnospiraceae bacterium
GTCATGTAGGACGTGAAGGACAGCAGCAGAACGATTCTGCCGACGATGGCAGGATTTGCAATGTTCTTGCCGATGCCGCCGTAGAGGCATTTCACAATGACGATGGCAACGATGCAGCCGATGGCTTCCATCCAGACCGGGAAATTTGCCGGCAGATTCAACGCAAGAATCAGTCCGGTCACCATCGCGGAGCAATCCCTGGTGGTGTCGGCCTTTTTCATGATCTTATTGTAGATGTACTCCGATGCCACGGCGAACACGATGCCCAGTATGATCCGCAGCAGCGCACCGGCGCCCCAGTACACGACCGCCATAACAACCGAAGGCACCAGTGCCGCGCACACATACAACATGGTGCGGCGGGTATCCAGCTTCGTCACCAGGTGCGGTGAGGAGGATACGGCAAGCCCGGATTTGAATTCATTATTTGCCATTTTTACCAGCCTCCTTTACGAGATTCTTCGCCAGCTTGTTGTAAAAGGCCAGCGGACGATGTGCCGGACAGACATAAGAACAGGACCCGCACTCCATGCACTGCATGACCTGCAGATCATTCAAAGTCTTGACATCCTTATGCAGATAAGCGTCTGCAAACTGCGTGGGAAGGAGGTTGAACGGACAGGCCGTGTGACATCTCCCGCAGTTGATGCACGCAGACTCCTCCGGAATTGCAGCCAGATCCTTGGAAAATGCGAGGATGGCGTTGTTGGCCTTTACCACAGGAACCGCATCTGTAAAAATAGCACGTCCCATCATAGGACCGCCCAGCAGAATCTTTTTCGGCTCCTCTTTGTAGCCTCCGCAGAATTCAATAATGTCATGCACCTGCGTACCGATGGGAACACAGACGTTTTTCGGACAGGCAACCGCATCTCCGTCTACGGTCAGACGCTTTTTGACCATCGGAATGCCGTCCTTGAGATACTGTCCCATGAAGGCAACGGACGTGATATTGGAAACAATGACGCCCAGAGCGGCCGGAAGGACACCGGCATCACACTGCTTGCCCGTGACTTCATAGATCAGAACGCGCTCTGCACCTTTCGGATAACGTGCCTTCAGCGGGAATACATGGAAGCCCTCCAGATGCTGCTCCGCAATCATCTTGTTGAACAGATCAATGGCATTCTGTTTATTATCCTCAATTGCGATGTAAACATTCTCGGCAATCAGCCACTTTTTCAGAGCCGCTGCGCCGTCCAGTACATTCTGAGAATCCTCCAGCATCGTGCGGTGATCCGACGTAATGAAGGGCTCGCACTCTGCACCGTTGACAATGAGCGTATCGATGTCGACAAGATTCTTCGGATTGAACTTTACCCAGGACGGGAAGGATGCTCCGCCCAGACCTACCAGCCCGGATGCACGCATTGCCTTGATAAAGGCAGGCTGATCCTCAATCACGGGAGCCGCAAGGCCCTCTTCCATTTCCTGCAGACCGTCGGGTTCGATACAAACCAACGTATCCTGACCGCCCATTGCATTGCGCATGCTCTCGATTCCTGTTACGGTTCCGGAAACCGATGCATGCACAGGAACACTCAAGAATGCATCCGTGTCGCCGATCAGCTGTCCAACCTTGACATGGTCGCCCTTTTTCACCAGCGGCTTGCAAGGTGCTCCGATGTTCTGAGACATGGACAGCTTCACAACAGAAGGAAGCGGCATGACCTCAGTAGCGGAGTCGCACGTGTTCTTGTAGTGTCCGGCATCGATACTGGTCAGATGTTTCTTTTGAAATATCATGTATGATACCTCCCCTTTTGAAAAACTTCTGCAGCCATTCAAGACTCGCCTCAGAGCATTTTTGTAAACCGACCTGACCGCCTGTATTGACAGAAATCCCCCCCGGCGCTGAACAGCCGCCTGACTTTCATTGCCCGGCCTGCGCTCTCTGATTTATGTAAGCGCTTACCAAGGACAATTCATCTTATTATATCCTCACTTTACACAAATTGAACATAAAATAAGGAAAATTATTGTTAGTTGTGTCTAATAAAGTTAAAATTATAACACATCCCGCATTGCACGCAGCCCAATCTTCCCTTATCATATCTTTATCTGTGCCTTCGCAGCTCCGGGATCTGCAGCAGACACGTATTGTCATCGGAACCCCACCCCCCGAAACAGGAAAAATTCATGAATAACACCATCCATACCAACGGCATCCATTGTTCTGATCTTCCATCTCGCATGAGAAACGTTTTCTGCCGCTATAGGAAGCCTTTCCTCACCCTCTATCTCTATGCTGTCCTCCTGAATCTTGCGCTGATCACCCAGCGCCTTTCCAACGATCTGGACGGACTCTGGAATCAGGATGATTATCTGGCAGGTACCTGGGAGCTGTCCATCGGCCGCTGGCTCTGGCCGCTTCTGGACCGGCTGCGCTTTGGAATCTCCCTGGACCCTCTGCCGGCGCTCCTTGGTCTTGCGATGTATGTCCTCTCGTTTCTGCTCATTCTGAATCTTCTGGAGCTGTCCTTTTCGCCGCTCACCGGTCTGATGGGAGCTATTTTCCTGTCTGCTGTCGGCATTACCTGCCAGATGTCCTTTGGATACATGGCAATCACCTTCAGCACCTCGTTTCTCCTCTCGGTCCTGCCCGTCTGGATTCTGGTTCGAGGCATACGCCGCAGAAAAGTCTCCGAACTGCACGGCAGGTGCTCTGTCCGGCAGATGCTCACGCCCAAAAAAGGAGTGTTGAATCTTCACTCCTTCCTGCCGTCCGTTCTCCTGTCCGCTCTGTGCATCGGCTGCATGATGGGACTGTATCAGGCGGGAATCGGCACCACCTGCCTTCTGTCCCTGTTCGTTCTCCTGCATTCCCTGGTCCGGGAATCTTCCTCTGCGTCAAAAAGGATTGCCTTTCTCCTGCAGATTCTGGC
>CAVAJA010000279.1:0-3012 GCA_963588615.1 Lachnospiraceae bacterium
ATATTCCAGAGCGTCCACGTAATCCTCCTCCAGCATCATCTGAATGACATCATCTCCGTTTTCGTAGGTTCGCAGCACCTTCTTGAGCTGTGTCCAGACAGCCGTGGAAGGCAGCTCATTATAATGAGCCTGTGCGCACAGCGCATTCACTCCCCATTTCGAAACCGTAAGATCTGCCGCCTTTGCCATGCGTCCGCTCAGGGTAAAAGCAACCCCCGAGAACAACAGCTCCACCATCAGCAGAAAAGGAACAATGGTCATTGCCACGGTCGTCGTTCTGACTACGCATGAGACCATCAGGGCCAGCATATCCGCTGCAAAGGTAATAAAGAACATCGTGACGCCGATGTCCAGAATCGGATTGCTCTGAATGATCACCCCGCTTTCCGGGAATTCCATCCCATTCAGATAGAAAATCAGGATGAAAATTCCCACCTGCAAAAGGCAGATCAGAATCTGATACACAACCTGCGCCCCCATGTAGGCACTGATGTGCATCCCGGCGCGGTGCTCCCTCTTGATGATGCTGCGCTCCTTGCACACCATCTGGATCGAATTGAAAAATCCATTCCAGATGCAGACACAGATAAAGGCCAGCGATCCCATTGTAGCCCGCTCCATGGATCGGAACATATCCACACCTACCACCATACAGACAACATAGGCAATCAACGTAGACATCACCAGAACGGCCCAGTTCTTATCAAAAATAAACAGCCGCATCAGCTTCCCCAAATAGATCAGCATCTGACCAAAGCGTCCGACGTGTCCATAGTCCTTCTGAGCCAGTGCCGCAGCGACCACCGCCGCAAGGTTTCCCTCCTTCCTCGCCTCGCTGCCGTCTGTGTCCTCGGAGGACTTCCGGGGGGGCTCTTCCTTTCCTTTCGCTCCTTCCTTCAGAGAAGCTTCCAGTTCCTTCCAGGCCTGCTCCTTGTCCGCCCCGTCCTGTTGAACCCGATATTTGGCAATGTACAGATCCGCCTTGCCTTCGCCGCCTTCCGTCATCGGATTGATTTCCCGTACCACCTGTTCCATCGTACTGACGCCGAAGAATCTGCGGCACTCTGAAATTCCTCCGTAAAAAGCCAGCTGCCCCGCATGGCTTTCTCCGCTCTTGGCAAACACAACAACCTTGTCGAACAGATCCGCGGCACGATCCGGCTGGTGGGTAATGACCATGACAATCTTGCCCTCACCGGCAATCTTCCTGAGGTGCTCCATGAGTTCCCTCGCCATGACGCCGTCCAATCCGGAATCCGGCTCATCCAGAATGAAAAGAGTCGGATCCGCAATATACTCCACACAGATGGACAGTCTCTTTCTCTGCCCCCCTGAGAGTTTGGACACCTGGGAAGAGGCAAGCTCCAGCAGACCGAACTGCTCCAGAACACTGCGCACCTTCTGAACTCGCTCTTTCTCACTCACGCCGGCAGGCATGCGCAGCTGCGCAGCATTCAGCAGCGTCATCTCCACGGTGTCCTCACCCCGCAACAGATCTGCCTGCGGCACAAAACCGATGCGGTATTTTACGCGATCATAGTCACGGTAAAAATCCACATCCCCGCTTTTGATGCTGGCCTTTGCCTTTTCATAACCGGTCACTGCATTGACAAATGTCGTCTTCCCCGCGCCGGATCCTCCGAGAATGAGAACCATTTCTCCCGGATTTATTTCGATATGAATATCCTTCAGCAAAATTTTTTTGCTGAAATTCGAGAGAACAGAGCGCTCATCAATGTAGATTGATAGGGGATCCGTCCGGGACTGCGGAAAGCTGCAGATCATCCGGGCACCTTCCGGCATAAGAGATGTATTGCTCACAGCAAGGATTCTGTCCGCTATCGTAAGATTCTTTTCCTCTTCCATCATCAAGATCTCCCCTGTCATCTGCCGCCTGCATGCCCGTCCGGGTCAATACGGCATAAAAGCAGCGCCATCTGCCCACATGAAAAAACCGGCAAACCATCCTCGGTCTGCCGGCTTCTCCCATATAATGCCGGAGAAGGGACTCGAACCCTCACTCCCTTTCGGAAAACAGATTTTGAGTCTGTCGCGTCTACCATTCCGCCACTCCGGCATAAGCACCCGTCCGCATCCTGCAGCCTGCGTCACAGATCTGCCGCAGAACATACCCCCTGCCTACGCGGACAGGTGCTATTGTATCATTTCAGCAATGAATGTGCAAACTCTGTTTTGTCAAAAGTTGCAAAATAGTCCCGGAGCGTCTCCGCTCTGCGGATTTCCTTCACGGAGCCGTCCTCTTTCAACAGCAGCTCTGCACTCCACAAACGTCCGTTATAGTTGTATCCCATGGCAAAACCGTGTGCCCCGGTATCGTGAATATAGATGAGATCCCCCATTGCAATCTCCGGAAGCTCCCGATCCACGGCAAATTTGTCATTATTCTCGCAAAGAGAGCCCACCACATCATACGTGTGATCCGCTGCTGCCTCCTCTTTTCCAAGAACCGTGATGTGATGATAGGCCCCATACATCGCAGGCCGCATCAGATTTGCCGCGCAGGCATCCACACCGATATACTCCTTGTAGATGTGCTTCTCATGGATCGCTCTCGTCACCAGTGCACCATAAGGAGCCAGCATGAACCGTCCCATCTCCGTATAGATTGCACAGTCTCCCATTCCTGCAGGCACCATCACGGCATCATACGCCTTATGAACTCCCTCGCCGATCACACGGATATCATTGGGAGTATCTTCCGGTTTATAAGCTACCCCCACTCCGCCGGACAAATTCACAAAGGCAAAATGGATCCCAAGCTCCTCGTGCGCCTCTTTTACCAGCGCAAACAGCTGCCTCGCCAACTCCGGATAATACTCGTTGGAAACGGTGTTGGAGGCGAGGAACGCATGAATGCCGAAATTCTTAACACCATGCGCCTTCAGCTGACGATATGCGTCGAACAGCTGCTCCTTGGTCATACCGTATTTCGAATCGCCCGGATTGTCCATGATCCCGTTGCTGAGGCAAAACACTCCCCCCGGATTATAC
>CAVAJA010000280.1:0-17786 GCA_963588615.1 Lachnospiraceae bacterium
GAGCTGTCGGCCGCTTCCTCCGACCGGGGGACATAGCGGCCGGTTTTGTGGTATTGTTTCACGCATTCTGTCAGGAGATATTCGATCTGCCCGTTGACGGAACGGAAATCGTCTTCTGCCCATGCGGCAATCGCTTCGTAAAGTTTGTCATTGAGACGGAGGGGAATCTGTTTTTTAGCCATTGTGCTGTTCTTTCATATGCAGTAATACCGGATGAAACCCAAACCTCCGATGCAGGCATCTGCATCGGAGGTTTGATTGTGCCGGCGGTTGTAATCGGCCCAAAGGCGATCGGATCCAAAATTTCTAATATAGACTGCCGGAGTTGACTACAGGCTGTGCATCATGGCTGCCGCACAGAACAACCAGGAGATTGGACACCATGGCGGCCTTTCGTTCCTCATCGAGCTCAACGGTCCCGTTTTCCTTGAGGCGATCCAGAGCCATCTCCACCATTCCGACGGCTCCGTCGACAATCATCTTGCGGGCATCAATCACAGCGGATGCCTGCTGTCTCTGCAGCATGACGGCTGCAATCTCCGGAGCATAGGCCAGGTAAGTGATTCTCGCCTCGAGAATTTCAAGACCGGCGTCATCGACCTTTTCCTGAATGAGTGCACGGATTCTGCCGGCAACAACTCTGGTGGAGCCGCGCAGACTTCCGTCATCGGCCTGTCCGTCTCCTGTGGTATCGACACCGGGAGCCACATCGTAGGGATAAATCTGTACAATCTCGCGCACAGCAGAATCACACTGCAGGGAAAGATATTCCTTGTAGTTGTCTACATTGAAGACAGCAGCGGCCGTGTCCTTCACCTTCCAGATGACGGCAACACCGATCTCTACCGGATTGCCGAGTACATCATTTACCTTCTGTTTTGCGTTGTTGAGTGTCATGGCCTTCAGCGATATTTTCTTGCCGCCGATTTCGATATTCGCACTGTCGGAGCTGCCCGCGGTCGTCAGGACGAGTCCCTTTACAGAGGAGGCAGAATCGACATCACCGCTCTGTCCCAGCTTCGTTTTCGCGGCCGGATTCACCGCGGAGCAAAAGGGATTGACAAAATAGAAGCCGGGCTCGCACAGGGTGCCGATGTAGTCACCGAAAAGGGTAAGAACCAGGGCCTCCTCCGGCTTTAAAATCTTTAATCCCAGAAATCCGAGCCAGCCGACACACAGATAAATCAGCGCAATGATAAAGACAACCGCACTGGACCCTTCCAGATCTCTTGCGGCGGCATAGACCAGACCGCATACCGCTGCGGCGTATAGGACGAGCAGCAGGATCAGCATGAACAAGCCATTCTTTTTCGTGGATAAAATCTTCTCTTTCATGACGAATATCTCCTTCTATAATAAAGCACATTTAAGCTGCAAATGAAATCATTTTGATATCAAAATCATATCCCAAAAGATCGGGAGTGTCAACGGGACGCAGGTAGGGTACAATCAAGAGGAATGAAAATCCGTTATAGAAAGGAGTTCGGGTATGTATCATGGCATGATTCTGATGGTGTCTTTTTTTGCTGCAATTTGGATCCTGGTGCTGGCATGGATTGTCCTGTGCATTGTTGCGAGCTGGAGAATTTTCAGGAAGGCCGGGCAGCCGGGCTGGGCTTCCATTGTTCCCTTTTACAATCGGTATATCGAGTACAAAATTTACTGGGGAAACGGCTGGCTTTTCGCCGTGCCGCTGATCCTGGGACTGATTACAGGTGTTCCGATTGTGGGGACGATATGCGGGCTTTTGGTATTGATCATCCGGGCACTGACCTGTTACAAGAGAGCCGTGGCGTTTGGTCAGGGAATTGGATTTGCCATCGGATTGTTCTTCCTGCCGGCGATCTTTGCGATGATTCTGGCGTTTGGGAACTACACCTATCGAGGAATTCCGCAGGATGGGACATCCTATCAGCAGATGAAGAGAGGATATGAGAAGTTCCGTACAAGGGAGAAGGCCTACACGTATGAGGCGCCGAACGCGGAGAAGAAGCCCGACGTGTCGTATGAGGCGCCGAACGCGGAAAAAAAGCCCGACGTGCCGTATGAGGCACCGGATGCAGAGAACACGCCGAGCGCGGCGGACAGGGCGGCAGATGCAGAGGAGTCGTCGAAAGAGTAACAGAAAGTTCAGGTTCTGACCGGTTTGTTTTACAAAGGAAAGGCAGCGGTTGTATATGGGTACAGCCGCTGCCTTGAATTATGCAGTAAAAGGGATTGCCGCGGCAACCCTGTCATAAATAAATGGTCATTCGATTCCGGCAAGGTGCCGCAGGGGCTGCCGAAGGAAACTGTTGAACACGGAAATGACCCGGCCGACGCCGATCATGGAGCAGACGGTTCCAAGCCCGATTCCGAGGAGCACATTTCCAAAGTGCCATCCGAGAACGGCGGAAACAGCGACACAGAAAACATCAACACAGTTCTTGGTGAGTCCCATCTCCCGTCCGAAACGGCGTGAGAGGCTGTAGACGATGCCGTCTCCGGGGTTGGGGATCAGGTCCATATCAACGGTGACGGCAGCTCCGATTCCCGTCAGTACAATTCCGGCTGCCAGGAGCACGAGGTCCAACGGAAGATTCCCGCCCTTGTAGGTAAAAAAGAGCTCGAATAGTGCCATAAAGCGTGTGAAGATAACGGAAACCACAAGCTGGAACAGATCAATCCAGCGGCGGTTCCTGCCATTGACGGCGAATTGCAGCACCACCAGAAGGCAGTACATGATCATGGTCAGATCGGCCAGACTCCACTCTGTTCCGCAGCTGATGGTGTAAGGCATGGAGATGATGGCGGAAGAGCCGAGACCGGCATGTGTGTTGAACAGGATTCCGATTGCCAGAATGATCATGCCGATGAAGTAGATGAAAAGACGAATGATAAAGTGCCGCAGATCAAACGGCGCTTTGCTGTTCGTAGATTGAGTCTGTGAGTTCATGAATCAATATTCCTCCGTGTCAGTGTTTTGCGCGGGCTGACCCCGCATATCGGACATCCGCGGCTGTGGATCTCAGAGCGGAAGTCCTAACATCATAGAATAGCACATAAACTCGTCAGAAAGTATCCTTTCGGATGTTTCGTTCACCGGCCAGATTCTTTAAAAAATCAGTCAATCCACAAAAAATATCATCTGGCGCTTACACGGCATCGGAAAATATGTTAAAGTACGCTCGTTTCGGAAAACATCGGAGGGATATCGGGCGAGGCATTCGCGGTATCTGCTGCGGTGATCGCTGACAACAGAAGATGGAAATGAACCAATGACACTAAACATCGCTGGGCTCAATGTCTGATGAGCCGGCCGGTTTGGTGTCTTTTTTTATCAACATTTATTCAGGAGGTGGCACAATGCCAAGAACAAAGCTGCAGGATTATGTATTCACGTTTATCATGGTATTCTTCATGGTTTTCTGTATGACGGTCTACTCGATTTCACTCCAGATGGGCGGCTTCGGCACGTCCATACTTGGGATGGCAATCCGTGAGATGTGGCTGGAATATGTAATTGTCTTCATTATCGCGCACTTTTTTGTGAGCAAATCTGCTGTTGTGCTGGCAAAGCGCATCATCGATCCTGCGAAGAGCCAGCCGATTTTCTTCATGCTGGCGGTACAGAGCTTTATGGTGTGCCAGATGGTTCCTCTGATCACATTGATTGCGACCTTCCTTCACGGCGGGGCAGCAGGGGACTGGTTCGGCACCTGGATTCAGCAGGCAGCCCTGTGTTTCCCGGTGGCTTTCTGTCTGCAGATCTTCTACGTGGGACCGCTGGTGCGTCTGATTTTCCGCACGATTTTCAAAAAACAGCTGGCAGAGGCTCCGCAGAAGGGCTGAAAACCGGCAGCGCCGGGAAGAAACGATGCCCGGCTGCATCTTAAATAGGAGCATTCAGCAGCTGCCTGATTCATCTTGAGACGGCTGCACACAGCAAAACCCTGACCGTTTCAGACAGCGGTCAGGGTTTTGCTGTGGACGAAAAAGGTGAAATAGAAAGGTATCTGATATGTAACGGTCTTATGGAGACCTTTCGGTTATCTTTTCCGCGGCCTTCTCCTGTACAGAACCGCGAAGAGGAGCGCTGCAGCCATGACGGCGAAGCAGATTCCGTAAAGAATCAGATTGTCCTGCACAGTGGTGTCCTCCTGGCCGCTGACGGAATCACCCGGGAAATCTCCGCCGGGTCCGCCGGGAAAATCCTTATTGAAATCGCCGGAGAAATCTTTGCCGAAATCGTCGTTTTCGGAATCGCCGGAGAAACCGGATGGATCATCGCCTTCGGCGGATTCGTTTTCGGCGCTTTTGGACTTATCAGGCTGCTGCGCAGGCCGCTGAGGAGAGGGATCATCCTCTTCGCTGCTCTCCTCAAAAGAAAGCTTCGTCTGCTGCGGCTGTTCATCTGCGGCATCGTTGGATTCTCCATCAGAGGGGTCGTGGTGTCCCCCTCCTCCATTCATCATGGTTCCCATGACACTGGTATCGATGGAAGAGGCATCGATGAGAGCATCGGAGCTGCGCTGTTCATCCGAAGTAGACGGAATGGTTCCTTCGATCTGCCCCTTCACGGATTCTGCCCGGAGCTGAACGATCTGATACAGAGTTTTGGCAGCGGTTTCATATTCTTCATAGGTATAAAAGGCGGTAGGATCGGTTTCAACGAGGCTGTCGATCTGGCTGCGGACCCTCTCGTAGAAGGCCTCGAAGCTGCCGCCCTCTACATATTCATTTACCAGCTTCAGAAGGTATTCGTGGTACTGCGAGCAGTATTGCTCATCGTTCAGCAGAGCATCGAAGAAATTCGTGCTGTCCCAGCTGTCATCGATAGCATCATTCACGATACTGGTTGCTCCATCCGTGTGATTCTGTCCGGGTCCGCCGCCCATGTTCATCCCGCCGAGGCTCAGATTGTAGTCCCACGGAATGATGTTCAGCTTCCCGTCCGACTCATACAGGTAATAGTTGTGGGCCATGGAGCCGGAGAGGCTGTCTTCATTTACAACGAAGGTGTGAACCGCCATATAGCGCAGAAGATTGTCCGTATCCATGCTGTCTTCAAGGTCATTGCCTTCTGAGATATTCTTCAGGGCAGCAATCACCCGCTTGCGGTCAGCCTTTCCGGTCTCTGTGACGGAACCGTCCCAGATCGTATCGTAGCTGTCAAGATCATCATCTGTATAATTCAGATCCGCACCGCCGGAGCTGTTCCCGAAACCGCCGCCCATTCCCATGCCTTCGGGCTTGTAGAGGGCGCCGTTCTGAACGCCGTAATTGCGGGTGAGGAAGCTGTCCTCTACGCCCTCAAGCGCCAGATATAAGCCCCAGTATTCACCGTTTATCTCGATTTTGGCATAATTGTAAAGCGAGGCGTCGGCTCCGATATATTGGAACATGTCGTAGACCAGCGCTTCCTTCATATTGGTGGCATCGGCATAGTCGTTGTTGAGGATCAGCTTATCCAACCCGAAGCAGGTCTGTCCTTCTACATAGTGATCGAACTCCAGCTTGAAGCTGCAGCGATCGGTATCAGGATCCTCTGCGATGGAGCTGAGGCTGGTATTGCCCTTTGGGCGGATGGCCACGTTATAAAAGGTGGTTCCGTTGATTTCTACATCGCACTGGTAATACTCCTCGGACATGGCGCTTTCGAGCATTTCATTCCAGCTGTCTTCATCCATCATGATATTGATCGTCAGAATTTCATCGGTGTCAAAGAGCTTTGTTTCGTATTCCATGGTGACGCCGGTGCCGCCTGCCATCGCCTGCAGCTGATTTCCGAAGGCAGTCAGGATAAGACACAGGCATACAGCCGCCGTCATGATGACAGAGATGAATCCGGTTATGTGTCTGCTGCTGATCATGACATGTATTCTCCGTTGTAGCTGACAAGGGTGGCACTGCCGATGCCGTTTATGGCGGCAATGTGGTTGACAAAATCGGTGCCGGCATCCTTGGTTCGAAGTTCTGCGGTCAACTCGATTCCGGAAGGACTTACGGTCTTGGATTTGACGATGTAGTGTCCTGTGGCACCGCCAAGAATGCTCAGAGCCTCAGCCTCGGCCTGTTCATTCTCGCAGGACAGCACCAGAATATAAGGGCAGCTGTGTATTTTGCGATTGGCGAAAATAAGGAGAATTACGCCGATGATGGCAGAGCCGATGACGGCGAGAGGGATCATGCCGGCGCCGATGACAATGCCGATGGCCAGGGACCAGAACAGGAACACGATTTCGACCGGCTCCTTGATGGCGGTTCGGAAGCGAACGATGGAAAGAGCCCCAACCATGCCGAGGGACAGCACTACGTTCGATGTGACCGCCATGATGACGAGAGTGGTCACCAAGGATAATCCGAGAAGCGTCAGGGCAAAGCCGCCGGAGTACATGACACCGGTCAGTGTCTTCTTGTAGACGAGGAAGATGAACAGGCCGATGAGAAGTGCAGTCACGAGTCCAATGACGGTATCCACTGCAGAAAACTCCGTTACGCTTTCCAGAAAGCTGGATTTGAAAATGTCGTTGAAGGTCATTTGAGAATCTCCTTATCTCTTGAAATTATGGAATAATTTGAAATCAGCCGAAACGCCGGCAGGCACCGTATTTGGAAAATGCCTGTTGGCGAAGCTCCTCTGTCTGCAGCAGATCGGCAATGATATCCGGAAGGAAGGCATCGTATTTTACCTCCAGAATGATGTCTCCCGGAGCGTCTGTGGCACGGATCTGCACGAGCGGGGATCCGGGAGCGGATTCCTTTGCGCCAGACAGAGGAACCTGGGAGCAGCCGCGGGACTGAGGCGGGGTCTGGCTTGCGCGGAAAAGCTCATCGGACCGTGCAGAATCCGGCAGATGCAGAGGATGGAACAGGCTGGTCCGAATCTGGGAATCAAAGGTGACGCGGACATTTCCGGGGCGGTAGATATACGGCTCCCGCTCGTAGGACACGACAACACGAGGCTGCAGCTGCTGCGATTGAATCTTGCAGTACAGCTCCTGTATCAGGGATTCCTTATGGCGCATCATCCACGGACCCGGGGAGCACAGGATTCGCTGCAGTTCGCCGGCGGCGATGGGGGCATCGATTTTGAGGCACAGATCATTGTGCTTTTGTTTTTTTTCCAGAGTAAGGAAGGAGAGATCGTCGTTGTACCAGCGGATGCGGAACTTTTCGCGCTTTTGTATGCCGTCAAGCTTTTCACGAAGGGCTTTGTCGCGGTAATTGTCGTAATAGATGCTGCGGATCTGATATTTGCCGTCCGAATTCACGTGGGGGTCCTGCGGCATCACTGCACGGAGTCTGGAACGCAGGGCCAGATAGTCCGCATAGGAGATCATATATTTCAGCTCATGGCGGTAGTGACCGGAAAGAGTCATGCATCCGGATGAGAGCTTCCGGGAATCCGAAACTCGACCCGAAGCACGGTATGGAAGGTGATTCAATGAAAAGGTTCCTCCTTTCGGGGCAGCAAATTTATGTGTCAGCAGATATAGAAATAAGAACAGCTGTCCCCTTCCGGCGATGTCGAATATAATGTGTGAGGAGCTGCTGTGCGGAGGGGACAGCTGCATGATCCAAGTTATAAGGTTGGGAGCTGAAATGTACCTGAAAAGCGTTGTGAAGGTTTTGTGAACAGAACGCAGGGGCGAACGATGAGAATATTGATTGCAGAGGATGAGGTCAGCATAGCCAGAGCGCTGAAGATCATGCTGGAGAAGAATAAATATAATGTGGATATGGTGCATGACGGGAAGACGGCTTACGATTATGCGGTGTCCGGGAACTATGACGCATTGGTGCTGGACATTATGATGCCGGGGATGGACGGCATGGAACTGCTGCAGAAGCTTCGGAAGAAAGGAATTGCAACGCCCGCACTGTTCCTTTCTGCAAGGGCGGAGGTTGAGGATCGGATTGCCGGCCTGGATGCGGGGGCAGATGATTATCTGCCCAAGCCGTTTGCTGCAGGCGAGTTTCTTGCAAGAGTGCGTGCACTGGTGCGGCGCAGCAATGCGTATACTCCCAACGTTATTAAGCTGGGAAATACGACGCTGGATTGCGGGAGCTATGTCCTGCGCTCACAGAATGGAGAGGAGCGGCTTGGCAACAAGGAGTATCAGCTGGCAGAGCTGTTCCTTAGGAGTCCGCATCAGGTTTTTTCGGCGGACCACCTGATGGAGAAGGTCTGGGGACCGGATTCTGAGACGGAGCAGGATGTGGTCTGGACCTACATTGGTTTTCTGCGCAGAAAGCTGCGCAGAATCGGTGCGGATGTAGAGATCCGCACCATCCGCGGGGCAGGCTATGCGCTGGAAGAGATCTGATGCGCATCAGGGTGCGGGCAGACACAGACAGATGAGCGGAAAGGAATGTGAATAGCATGCTCATGAAGATGCGATGGCGCTTTATCGGTGCTGCGATGGCGGCATTCACGGCAGTGCTGGCGGCGGTTCTTCTGGGAATCAATGTCTGGAACTATCAATCTGTGACGCAGCAGCAGGACAATATGCTGCAGCAGATTCTGCTCGCAGAACAGAGAGGACAGCCTCTTCCGGGGGATGGAAGTCCCGCGGGAGAGAGCGCCGGCAAAGAAGAAAAGGGGACAGGGGATGAGAAAAGCTCTTCCGATGAGAAGAATCCGAAGGGAATGGGACAGTTCTCGCAGGAAGTGCGGTATATGCTGCGTTTTTTCTCGGTGCGCTACGATCCGGACGGGAAGGTGACGAAAATCAATCATGCCTTTGTGGCCTCCATCGATGAGGAGGAGGCTGCGGAATACGCGGGGAGGGTGCTGTCCGGCGGAAAAAGCTGCGGGTACTACGCCGGCTATCGCTACCTTGTGACAACAGCGGCCGCTGCGGCAGAGAATGACGCGGCAGGCGGGTCGGTTTCGGATACGGGGGAAAATGACGGAAGCGGGGAGCAGGAAACGGTTGTGATCCTGCTGAATTCGGAGAAGGAGCTGCACGGTATTTTTTCCATTCTCCTGATTACCTCAGCGATTGCGGCGGGATGTCTTGCGGTTGTATTCATTCTGGTGGTGCTGTTCTCAAAGCGTGCGATTCTGCCGTACGTCCGCAACATCGAGATCCAAAAGCAATTTATTACCAATGCAGGTCACGAGCTGAAAACTCCGCTGACAGCCATTTCCACCAGCGCGGATGTGCTGGCAATGGAATACGGGGAGGATGAGTGGGTACAGAATATCCGGCAGCAGTCTGCGAAAATGACCCGGCTGATTGCGGGATTGGTGACGCTTTCGAGATTGGACGAAGAGAACCCGTTTCCGGACCGGCAGGTGTTCTCACTGAGTGATGCGGTCTGGGAGACCAGTGAGTCATTTTCTGCTGTTGCAAGAGCAGAGGGAAAATCTTATATTCGGGAGATTGCAGATGATGTTGTGATGACGGGAGATGCGGTGGCCATTCAGCAGACCGTATCCATTCTGCTCGACAATGCAATGAAGTATTCCTCGGAGCGGGGCTCCATTGCGCTGTGTCTGGGTAAAAGCGGCAAGAAGATTACGATCGCCGTATCCAATACCTGCGATCCGGAAGAAAAACCGGACGTGTCCAGAATGTTCGATCGCTTTTACCGGGGGAGGGGCGCTCGGACCGGCAAGGTGAAGGGAACGGGAATCGGTCTTGCGGTGGCAAGGGCGACGGTTGAGGCACACGGAGGCTCCATTCAGGCGGCTTGGGATCCGGAGGGGGTCATCACCCTTCGGGTGACGTTCTGAGCAAGGAGACCTGCGCGGCGAATGCCGGTATTCTGGATGACGACAGGGAGGAAGACGCCGGGCGCCGCACCATCGGAGTCATGAGCTGCGGCGGCGTTTTGAAGCGAATATCACAAGAGAAGGTGAGGAGAATATGACGATATCGGAATATCTTAGTTACGACACAGATTCGGAGCAAAGTCTGGTGAGCGGCGCAGCCGCCGTTATCCGCAGGAAGCAGGCCCGGGAGTATAAGGCGGGCGGGGCCTGGATCTATGACAATGAGATTGAGAAAGTCACCGGGGATTACCAGAACGGTGACATCATAAGAGTGGAGGATTTTGATGGATATTTTCTGGGATACGGCTTTATCAATGTCCGTTCTACCATTCGGATCCGCATGTTGGCAAGAAAAGAGGAGCATGTTATTACCCCTGCATTCTTAAAGAAGCGTGTGAGAGATGCGTGGAATTACCGGAAGGCTGTGTCGGACACCTCCTCCTGCCGTGTGATTTTCGGAGAGGCCGATTTTCTGCCGGGGCTTACCGTGGATAAATACGAAGATGTTCTGGTAGCGGAGTCGTTGGCTCTTGGCACGGAGAAGCTCAAAACAATTCTTCTGGCGGCGCTGGTTCAGATTTTAAAGGAAGACGGCATTCAGGTTCGGGGAATCTACGAGAGAAGTGATGCGAAGGTTCGGGAGAAGGAAGGACTGGAGCGGAGGAGCGGCTTTTTGTCGGAGGAGTTTGACACCGATGTGGCTATCTCGGAGAACGGCGTGAAATATATCGTGGATGTAAAGGACGGACAGAAGACAGGTTTTTTCCTGGATCAGAAGCAGAATCGGAAATCGATCTGGCCGATTTGCCAAGGGGCGGAGGTGCTGGATTGTTTTACGCACACGGGATCTTTTGGCCTGAATGCCGCGGCGGCAGGAGCGCGGCATGTAACCTCGATCGATGCCTCGGAGCTGGCCATTCAGCAGGCAATGGAAAATGCGAGGCGGAACGGATTTGAGAACCGAATCGAGTATGTGGTGGGGGATGTGTTCGATTTTCTGCCGGCCAAGAGAAAAGAGGGCAAGCAGTATGATGTGGTGATTCTGGATCCGCCGGCTTTCACAAAGTCGCGCAGTTCCGTGAAGGCGGCAATTTCGGGATATCGTGAAATCAACCGTCAGGGGATGATGCTGGTAAAGGACGGAGGATTCCTTGCGACCTGCTCCTGCTCTCACTTTATGACGGCAGATCTGTTCCGGGAGGCAATTGCACAGGCTGCCAGGGACGCGCACAAGAGGCTGCGTCAGGTGGAGTTTCGTCAGCAGGGACCGGATCACCCCATCCTGTGGGCAAGCGATGCATCGTATTATCTGAAGTTTTATATTTTCCAGGTTGTGGACGAGCGTTAAAAGATGCCGGTGCTTGCCGTACGAGCATCGGACGGCTATTTCTGACAGAATCTGCGCTGTCCGGTGTCCATACGGCAGCCTGCAGGACTGACTTTGGAATTGGTACATCAATCAACGTTTCCCTAAAATGCCGAAACAGAGTACAATGTCTACAGCAGTCTATTCACAGCACAGAGGAATGAGACCATATGATCCAATACAAAACAGCAATTCTCATCGATTCCGGCTGTGACGTTCCGGCAAGACTCCGCGAACGTTACGGCCTGGAGATTCTTCCGCTTCGTGTGATATACCCGGAGAAGGACTATCAGGACGATGTGGACATCAATCCGACCATGATTTATCAGAGGTTTCCGGATGAGATTCCGACAACCTCAACGCCTTCCATTGCGGAGGTGCATGATAAGCTGGATGAACTGAGGAACAAAGGCTATGAGAGCGTGATCGCGGTCACCATTTCGAGCAGTCTGTCCGGAACCTACAATACGGTGCGGCTGGTAGCATCGGAATACGAGGATATGAAGGTGTTCGTATTCGACACGAAGTGCATCTCGAGCGGAAGCGGATTGTACGCGGTGTGGGCCTCAATTCGCCGGCAGAAGGGGGACACCTTCGAGGAAATCTGCGCGAAGCTGCAGAACAAGCTGGGAGACGCACAGGTGTTTTTCTACATGGATACGCTGCGGTATCTGCAGCGCGGCGGCCGCATCGGCCGGGTGGCGGGAACCATCGGCGAGGCGTTGAAGCTGAAGCCGATCATTTCCTGCGATGAGAACGGTGTTTACTATACCGTGGCGAAAATTCGCGGCGCGAAGATGGGAAAGCTGCGTCTTGCCGAAGAGGTGATCAAATACAGCTTCGGACATAAGACCTGGATGATGGTCAAAGAAGGTGATGCACACGCGGAGGCCCTGGCCATGAAGGAACTGCTGGAGAATCATGAGAAGCTGGTGGAAAAGCAGATCCTTTCGGTGGATCAGATTACGGCAACGCTGGCATTGAACACCGGCCCCGGATTGGTGGGAGTTGCGGTTTTGAGAGATCCGGAGGAATAAGGTGCGGAGGATTGGACAATGACACAGAAGGAAATGGTACTGCAGGCATTTGAAAAGGCATTTGGTGATACCGAGGACGTGAGGGTGTTCTATGCACCCGGCCGGGTGAATCTGATCGGAGAGCACACCGATTACAACGGGGGCCACGTGTTCCCCTGTGCGATCAGTCTGGGAACCTATGCGGCAGCAAGAAAGCGTGATGACAATGTCATGCGGTTTTATTCGGCAAATTTCGAGCGCGCAGGTGTGATCACCACATCGCTGGAGGATCTGACCCCTTCCAAGGCAGCGGGCTGGACGAATTATCCCAAGGGGGTTGTCTGGGCATTCGGACAGAAGGGACATCCGATTCCGACCGGCTTCGATATGGCAATTTACGGAGATATTCCGAACGGCTCCGGGCTGTCCTCCTCTGCATCCTTAGAGGTGCTGACGGGAGAGATGCTGCGCACGTTTTATGGTTTGGAGGGGGCTCTGACCAATCAGGACCTGGCGCTCATCGGACAGTTCTCGGAGAATGAATACAACGGCATGAAATGCGGAATCATGGATCAGTTTGCCTCCGCAATGGGAAAGGCGGGAAATGCTATTTTCCTGGATACCAATACCCTGGAATTCGAGTATGCCCCCATTCAGCTGCAGGGGATGAAGCTGATGGTCACCAACACCAATAAGAAGCACAGTCTGGTGGATTCTGAATATAATCTTCGAAGGGAGCAGTGTGCAGAAGCTCTTGCAGACCTGCAGACTGGGCTGGATATTCAGACGCTGGGAGATCTTTCCATAGAGGAGTACGAGGCCAATAAGGAATTGATTCAAAATGAGGTGTGCCGTCGCCGCGCAAAGCATGCGGTGTATGAGAATCAGCGGACCATTGAGGCGGTGGCTGCTCTGAAGGCCGGCGAGATTGAGCATTTCGGCAGGCTGATGAACGAATCACACGTGTCACTTCGCGATGACTATGAGACCTCCTGCCCGGAGGCTGATATTCTGGCCGAGGAAGCATGGAAGCTTCCCGGTGTTTTAGGCTCGCGCATTACCGGCGGCGGCTTCGGCGGCTGCACGGTCAGCATTGTAAAGGATGAGGCAGTGGAGAACTTCCGAAAGGTACTGGGAGGAGTTTATCTGCAGAAGGTGGGGTATCCTGCTTCCTTCTATATGCTGGAAATCGGTGATGGGCCGAAGGAACTGTAAATCTGTACAGGAGAGATCGAAAGGCAGCCACGATGGAATTGTTCACGGCAATTGTTCCCTGCTACAACGAAGAAGAGAATATTGAGTACTTCTATCAGGAATTCATGAAGAACGAGCCGTTCTTCAAGGAGCACGGGCTGGAATTCGAACTGCTGTACATCGATGACGGTTCGAAAGATCAGACGGTTTCCAGAGTCAAAGCGCTGCGTGAGCGGGATTCGAGAGTTCATCTGGTGTCTTTTTCCCGGAATTTCGGAAAAGAGGCAGCAATGTATGCGGGACTGGAGCATGCGAAGGGAGATTATGTGGCGGTCATGGATGCTGATCTTCAGGATCCGCCGTCTCTTCTGCCGGAAATGTTCGGCTATCTGTGGAACGGCTATGATCAGGCAGCGACCAGAAGGGTGACCCGAAAGGGAGAGCCGCCGATTCGTTCTTTTTTCGCGCGGCAGTTTTATAAGCTGATCAATCGGTTTTCCAAGACGGAGATTGTGGACGGAGCCAGGGACTTTCGTCTGATGAAGCGATGCGTGGTGGATGCCATATTGTCGGTAAAGGAGTACAATCGGTTCTCCAAAGGTATTTTCGAGTGGGTCGGCTTCCGGACGCACTGGATCGAGTTCGAGAACGTAGAACGCAAATTCGGAGAGACGAAGTGGTCCTTCTGGAAGCTGTTCGTGTATGCGCTGGACGGAATCGTGGCCTACTCTACGGTGCCGCTTGCCCTTGCAGCACTGGCAGGGGTGGTGTTCTGCATCATTGCCTTCCTGATGATCATCTTTGTTATTGTTCGTAAAATCGTGATGGGAGATCCCACCAGCGGCTGGCCGAGCCTGGTGTGCATCATCCTCATGGTCAGCGGCATTCAGCTGCTGTGTCTGGGCGTCATCGGGCAGTATCTGTCCAAGACCTATCTGGAGGTAAAGCGGCGTCCAATCTATCTGGCAAAAGAGATTTTGTGATAATTGGAGCAGAGATCTTATGGATTCCAAAACAAAAAGAAGGCAGTCCGTGCGCCGGGTGGCGACATTGGAAATGCCGCTGATGGGACTGTTGTTTCAGACCATGATCTATGCGTGGCTTTGGTTTAACATTTACTATCCGCTGGTTCGTCTGAGGCTGAAGTTCTATCGTAACGGACATATTCTGGTGCTGCTGCTGTATTTCGTGCTGCTGTTCTTCCTGACGAAGACGTACGGCGGAATGGATGTGGGGTATCAGAAGCCCTTTGACGTCAGTTTGTCGCAGATTTTCTCTCTTCTGATGGTGAATGTGTTCACCTATCTGCAGGATTCGCTGCTGCGGAACTGGATGCTGCCGATGGGAGAGGCTTTTTTGGTGACGCTGGTGCAGATCGGATTTGCCGTCTTGTGGATTCAGATCTCGGATCGGGTCTACCACAGGGTTTTCCCGCCGACGAAGCTGCTGGTGATCCACGGGACGAGGTCGATTGATGGAATTCTGCGAAAGTTTTCCAGCAGACCGGAGCAATACACTGTTGCCGGGACCATCTGTATTGAGGAGGGACTGGAAGCCATCAAGAAGAGAATTCTGGATTCGGATCACAGAGCGGTTGTTCTGTGGGACATACCGTTTCCCGTCAGAAATGAGCTGATGAAGTTCTGCTATGCCAACGGGGTGAGGCAGTACATGATGCCCAAGATCCCGGACGTGCTCATCAAGGGGTCGACGCAGCTGCATTTATTTGATACGCCGATTTACCTGACCAAGGAGTATCCGCTGACGTTCGGAGAGAGGTTTATTAAGAGGACCATCGATGTTGTCTGTGCGTTGATTCTGCTGGTTTTGACGTCGCCCTTTTTCCTGGTGACGGCAATCCTGATCAAATGCTATGACCATGGCCCGGTGTTCTACAAGCAGGTTCGATGCACTGTGAATCAGAAAGAGTTCAGGATCATTAAGTTCCGCAGCATGAAGGTAGACGCCGAGAAGGACGGCGTGGCCAGACTGGCGGCAGCCAATGATGACAGAATCACGCCCATCGGACACTTTATCCGTGCGGTCCGCATTGATGAGCTGCCGCAGCTGATCAATATCCTGAAGGGCGAGATGTCCTTCATAGGTCCCAGACCTGAGAGACCGGAAATCATTGCACAGTATGTGGAGGAGATGCCGGAATTCGTGTATCGGATGAAGGTGAAGGCCGGTCTTGCGGGGTATGCTCAGGTGTACGGCAAATACAACACCACTCCGTATGATAAGCTGAAGCTGGATTTGACCTATATACAGAATTATTCCGTGGGTCTTGATTTGAAGCTGATGCTGCTGACCCTGAAGATTCTGCTGACTCCGGAAGCGACGGAAGGTGTGGCTGAGGGACAGGTCACAGCGATGGAGCAGAGCGGGGAGAAGGAAAGTCCAAAGGAAAATCAGAAATGACACAAAGCTGCAGGATTCCTCATGATGAGGAGCAAGTGAATCGCAGGAGCCTGTGGCTGCGGCTGCGCAGGGAGCTGTGGATCGTTCCTGCCGCCGCAGTTATGGGTGCATTGTTGGCTGCGGCCGTTTATATGGGAATCTGGATCGGTGCGACCGGGCAGTGGCAGTATCGGCAGACCTCCAAATTCTATCTGACGTTCGGAAACGATGCGGCGGGCAATCCGCAGGATTACTACAACGATTATACCTGGAATGATCTGCTGTTCTCGGTTCCTGCAATCTATCAGGTGATGGAGAGTGAGCTGCCGGACGGAGTGACGCTGGAGACGGCGAAGGAGGATGTGGAGGCGCAGATTCTGTCGGATGTGCGTCTTTTGACCATTCAGGTGACGGATGCGGATGCAGAGACCGTGCAGGCCGTTACCAATGCCGTAGAGGATGCATTGGTGCGCTACGGCAGCAATGCCGAGGAGTTTCAGAAGATTGAGTTTCTGTCTTCGGATGAGGTTCAGCAGGTTGTTGTCACGGATCGCACGCAGAGCGCCGTGGTGCTGGGAACGGTGCTGGGCTTTCTTTTCGGTACAGCCTTTCTGTGGATTCATGAACTGCTCAACGATGGAATTTACACACCGGAAGAGGCATCAAAGCGTTACCGTCTGCCCGTTGTGATGACATTGGAGCAGCCGGGTGCAAAGAATCCGCTGCCGGAATTTCTGGAAGCGGAAAATTGCGCCTTTTCAGAGCGGCAGAAGTCCGGGCTGAAGCTGGTCGGCGAAGAGACGGAATCAATAAGACGGGCCGGAGAACAGCTGCAGGAGCGATACGGGATTGGAATCGATGTGCTGGAGCCGGCACACTGCCTTGCCGGCGTTGAACTGCTGCAGAAGGATTGCGGTGCGGACCAAGAGGAAAATCGGGCGGCAGGGGGCCTTTCGGACGAGCGGGAAGCCCTGCAGGATGCATGGTATCTGGTAATTCCGTTCGGAAAAGCCAATGGAACCGGAACAGATCACCTGGTGACACAACTGCAGGCAAGAGGATACGCTGTTGCCGGGATCATCCTCACAGACGCAGATCCGAAATTTCTGCGCAGATATTACGGTGTCCGGTGAGATATGAAATGAGATTATGAATGACAACATTGTGACTGTCCGTGTTGATGCGGCAGAAAAGGACCCGGAGACGGGGAAGATCAACCGTCCGCAGCTGGAAGTTCTGGTAGCGGCGCTTCAGGAAAATGATATTACGCTTGCAGAACACATGAATCTTTCGACAGAGGCTGTCATCTGCAACCAGTGCCAGGAGGTGTCTTATCGGGAATTCCGGCGGAAGGGACGCCGCATCCGAACCTTTGCGTTCAATGAAAGGGGAGTCGGCCGCAACCGCAACAATGCACTGATGCGGGCGGATGCAGATTACGTGCTGTTCGCCGATGAAGACATTGTCTATGACGATGATTACGAAGAGAGCGTGCTCAGGGCTTTTCAGCAGAATCCGAAGGCGGACATCCTGATGTTCAATGTTCGTGCGGTAGAAGGCCGCAGGACATATGAGAATCGAAGGGTGAAGCGGGTGCGCTGGTATAATTACGGCAGATATCCCACCTATGCTGTGGGAGCAAGGCTGGAGAGCCTTCGAAGAGCAAATGTGTGGTTTTCTCTCTTATTCGGCGGAGGAGCGGCTTATTCCAACGGAGAGGACAGTTTGTTCCTTCATGATTGTCTGAAAAAGGGACTGAAGATATGGGCCGTGCCGGTGGAAATCGGGCACGAAGCGGCAAGAGAAGACAACACATCCACCTGGTTTAACGGGTACAATGAGAAATTTTTCTATGACAGGGGAGTTCTGTATCACGATCTTTACGGTGCTTTTCAGGGTGTTTTTGCGCTGCGGTTTCTCGTGAAGCATCGGAAGACGATGTGCAGTGAGATCCCTCTTCGCAGGGCTTATCAGATTATGAAAAAGGGAATGAGGGACGCCTGAGTGATTTTGTACATTGGCATCGCAGCCGCCACGGTGTTGGCGG
>CAVAJA010000281.1:0-8293 GCA_963588615.1 Lachnospiraceae bacterium
ACAGGCACCTGAAGCCTGCGCGTCTACCAATTCCGCCACTTCTGCGAACGAACAATTGAAATTATACGCGTGAGCCCCTTATTATGTCAATACTAAAATACTAAAATTGCATTTTTCTGTGCCGCACCCGTTCATTTCGGCACAAAACGGCCATTTACGAGCAAATCCACGATGGAACACAATGATATTAATTTTGTGCCAGCACCATGATGCTGACACGATTGTGTCCGTCCTCTGTATACTCGTATCGGATATCCTCTGCCGCATGCTCCGCAAGCTTTCTGGACAATTCATCCATATTGGGAAGCGGATTCAGCGGGGCATCCTTCCAGTTGAACTCTATTCTGCAGGCATCTTTTTTCTTGGAATATTCCAGAATGAACATCACCTCTGTCCGGCTGTTCAGGAACTTCAGGATTGTCTGCAGATAGATTTCCTCGATCACCGCTTCCAGTCGATGCAGGAACCTTGGAGCGAGCATTTTATTCAGTGCAAATGCCTCAACTTCGCTGATCAGACCAAGGTAATCCAGATTTTCCTTGGAGAAGCTCCGATGAAAACCCTCCAGTCCGTTGATGAACAGACGCGTTTTCTCCTTCTGCGGATGATCAAAAATCTGCTCCGGCGTCCCCTCCTCGTAAATCACTCCCTCATCCAGGAAAAAAATACGATTTGAGACCGTTCTCGCAAATTCCATCTCATGCGTCACAATCAGCATGGTCATGCCTTCCTGCGCCAGCTTCCGGATAACAGCCAGCACCTCTCCCACCATGGTAGGATCCAGCGCAGACGTGGGTTCATCGAACAGAATGATTTCCGGATCCATGGCAAGCGTTCTGGCAATGGCAATACGCTGCTTTTGCCCTCCGGAGAGCTCATCCGGGTAGCTGAGCTCCTTATCTGTAAGCCCCACCGTCCTCAGCAGCTTCATTCCCTTCTCGTAAGCCTCATCTCTGGGCATCCCGTGCAGCTTTACAGGAGCGTACATAATATTTTCAATGACATTCATGTGCTGGAACAGATTAAAATTCTGAAATACCATCCCCATTTTCTGCCGGACCAGATTCAGCCGGCAGTTCTTTGCTCCCATATCTGTGCCGTGTACAATCACTTTCCCGGAGGTTGGTTTCTCCAGGCGATTCAGACAGCGCAGCAAAGTGGATTTGCCGGCGCCGGAAGGACCAATGATAGAAATGACATCTCCTTTTCGGATCTCTGCATTCACATCCTTTAACGGTGCAGCATCCGCATATTCCTTGCTCAAGTGCTGAATGGAAATCATAACCGTTCTCCTCCCACCGGCTCAATAAACTTACCGTTTCCGTCCTTTCCGGATTTTGTACCGGATGTTTCTCTGCGTTTCGGTGCCAGACTCTTCTGAATCAAACTCATCAGCCCGAGCAGAACACACGCCGAGACGAAATAGATCACCGCAATGGCCAGCAGCGGTGCAAACGCCTCGTATGTGCTGCTCCGAATGATATCTCCTGCCCGTGTCAGATCATAAACAGCAATATATCCGACAACAGCTGTTCCTTTCATCAAACTGATCAGATTGCTGAAATACCCCTGCAGTATGAATCGAACTGCCTGCGGCAGCACAATTCCACGGAATGCCTGACGCCTTGTGAATCCGATTGCCAGAGCCGCCTCCATCTGGCCCTTGTCCACGGATCGGATGCCGCCCTCGAAGAGCTGTGCCATGTAGGCACCGAACACCATTCCGAATCCGACAATCGCCACCGCAACGTTGCTGACTTTCGAATGTGCGAAAACAACATAATAGAGCAGCATCAGAATTACCATGATCGGCAGTCCCTGCATCAGTCTCGAATAAGCTGCCGCAATCCCGTTCAAAATCTTATTGCCGGACAGCACCATCGCACAGAAAACAGCTCCCAGAAGATTGGCCAGTGTAAATCCGCCGAAGGTAATTTCAAGAGTCACCGCAAATCCATTCAGAATCATCTTCCAGCGATTCTGATCAATCAGTGTTCTGCGGATGCTCTCCCAGATTGTCCTGTGTCCGGAGCTGTTCCAGCTGCCGCTGTCTGAAGATGCGTCACCGCCGCTGTCTGCCCCTGCTGTATCCCCCTCATTTAAGTCCGCAGGCGTTTCCTGTGCAGCAGTCTGTTCACTGTCCGATTCCAAAGAAGATTCCGCTGAGGTATCCTGTGATCCGACAAGAACATCACATCCTTCAAAATCCTCGCTCCGAACAAGCGGAACAATCTGCTGTGTGTAGTAGAAATCCGAGAACAGAACATTTTCCGCCCGTTCCTGTGTCCAGGAAATCTGGCCGGCCGCCAGATCGTATTTTCCGGTCGTAATGCCGCTGAGAACGCCGGAGAAATCAGCGTTTTCAATTCTGAGTCCATAGCTGTATTCCCTGCAGAATCCCGCAATGACGGCAATATCAAAGCCGGCATTGCGATCTCCATCCATAAAAGAAAACGGCTTGAGAGTGTTCGCCGTCGCAAACGTCAGAATCCCTTTGGAACCCGTCTGCGGAATATCGATTTCTTCCCAGTTGTCTTTTGGGAACAGCCAGTAGTCCTGCAGCTTTTTGAGTTCTCCGCTCTGCCCGATCGAGGCAATATATTCATTCAATTCCCGGCGAAGTGCCTCTCCATCCTCTGTCATCGGGAAAATTGCGCCGATGTCGTAGGTAGTGAGCGGAACATTCAGATACCCCATGTCAGGATATTGATTCGCCATGCTGTAGTAGTTCACTGTGGAAACCACAAAAAAATCAATCTTATTCATCTGGAGAGCCAGACACATATCCGTTACCGTGTTGTAATAAAGGATCTCTGCATCAGGAACATTCGCCTGAATGATCTGATCCTGAGGCGTGCCGGTTGTAGCCCCCGCCGTCTTGCCCGACAGAAGCTCTGCCACCTCTGCTTTTTTCGCATCTGCCGGCGTTTCCGCAGCAAATGTGTGTCCGGGAAACAACAGCCACAGTGTCAAAAACGCGATCGTTCCGATCAGCCATGCCGGCCGTCTCTTTTCCTGTCTGCCTCTCATAAATCCTCCTCCGAAGCGAACACGTTCGTATCATTGCCGCCTCTTTTCTTCCAACAGAGAATACATACGCCGCACATCGGCAAAATATTACAGGCCATAGAAGCTTCACTTCTTGGCCGCCCGCAGAGGAACCAATCGAACTTGGCTGCAAGCAGCCTGTTCGATTGGTTCCTCTGCGGGTGCTGGCTGAAAACAAAATAGGAATCGGATTGCTCCGATTCCTATTACTGAAGATGCGGGAGATGGGACTTGAACCCACACGGCCTAACGGTCACAAGAACCTTAATCTTGCTCGTCTACCAATTCCGACACTCCCGCGAACAACAATATAAAATTGTTGGAATGCAGAAGAAGGGACTTGAACCCTCACGACATTGCTGCCACAGGCACCTGAAGCCTGCGCGTCTACCAATTCCGCCACTTCTGCGAACAAACGATATATTAACGCATCCCCTGCATTGTGTCAAACCCTAAATAGAAATTTCTTGTTGCGACTTTTTAATAAATTGTCGCACAATTTGTCTCGACGACACAATGCAGGGAAACAGGGTTTATCCCTGCGGAGTCTGGTTTTCCCAATCCACCGTGTCCGGATCCACACCCTCGCCGATGTCATATCCCATCGCCCGAAGGGCCACCCGGCTGAGCAGATTTGCATACTTCACTCTCCCCTGCTCCGTCATGTGGATGCCGTCCAGGAGATCCTCTGAGGCGGTATAGATGTTGATGCCTGTATTCTCATATGCATTTACGGTAGAGGTGTTGTTGTGCCCCCCGGCCAAGTGAGACACCGTCTCCGCATAATTGTACAACGTACCATAGCCGTTGTTGACAATGTTGGAATCCCCGAGGAATGCTCCGGTTCCGCCCTGCCAGAACTGCGCATAGGTGGGCATGCAGACCAGAATCTGTGCATCCGGATAGGTTGCACGAATGTCCAGAATCATCGATTCCAATGCGCCGAACAGCGTCTGCACGCTGCCCGGATCATCCGGATTGTACATTGGCTTTTGTGACAGATAGTCATTGACGCCGTACTCGATGACAAAGAGATCCGTTTTTGAGAAATCGCAGCTGTTGAACACATTTTTCTGATAGTCATATCCGTCCAGGACAGAATCTCCGACCATGCCGCACACCGCCTTCGCGAGGTTTGCCCCGCAGGTGGTGCCCCATTCGGAAGGATCCTTCCCTTTGTCCTCCTCCTCTGATGCGGCACACTTTCCGCCGATGGAAAGATTGTATACATTCGCATGCAGCTTCTGTGACAGCAGAAAGGCAAGGCCGTCCGTCCCAAGAAAGTTGCCGAACTGAGAATCGTCCATAACAACAACCTGAAAACGAGCCGTCCCCTCTGTTTTGCCGTACAGGGTCGAGGCAACACCGTCCGGAAGGGGGGCCTCTGTCAGCGTAGGATTCTCGATCTCCGAAGGATCCACCGTCGTCTCCTCTGTTCCGACTTCGCTCTGTGCTTCATGTGTGATCATTTCCGATGCCTGGCTGGTATCATACGTCTGATCCGCCGCATCCACGAGATCCCCGTTCAGATCCTTTTCGTGCTGTGCCGCAGGATCCGTCTCCTCCGTCTCTTCCGCAGATGCCTGTTCTGCGTCAGTCGTGTCCGTCTGTGCTGTCGCTTCCTCTGTATCGACAGTGTCCTCCTTTGTCTGAACCGTCTGATCTTCCCTGTTCTTTGCAGGCGCTGTCACCCGTCCCAGCAAAAAGCCGACCAGCAGAGCAATCACTGTTGTCACCGCTGTAACAGCATACCGATTTTTCTTAAAAAAAGAATTCATGCTCGTCTCCTCATATAAAACGCGGCCGATGCGGTCAGCCGAATCATTCCGATCTGTCGTCTGTCATACACTTTGAAAGATCAATTCCGGACTCCGCACCTTCCAATCGATCCAGAAAATCATCGTCAACAGCCTCATCATTGTACCAGATATGGCCGTCTGCATCACAGGTAATCTCGAGTCTGTGCGTATCCGGGTTCAATATCATCTGCACATGACCACCCCCGCGGCACAGGCGATCCGTTGACAGATCTTCGTCCAATTCCACGGAATAGTGTGACGAAACCACCTCACGCAGCACCTTTTCATAATCGATCCGATCCTCTGCAATTCCGGCGGTTTCCGCCTCCCTCAGTGCCTCATGATACCAGATCCCCGTCCAGTACATCGCATCAAAGCACGTTTCAGCATTTTCCAAATAGATATACCTGTCATACCTTGGCTTTAAGAGCAGCACCAGAACAATCGCTGCCGCGGCTGCAAGAATGATTTTTCTCCAACGAAACATCTTATTTTTCAGCATTTATTTTTCAGCCTTTTTATTTCGCAGCGGTAAAATCCGCTCCGCTCGTTGTCACAATCGATCCATCCCGCAGAATAAAGACAGCTTCATAGCCCTCCAGCCCTTCGATCAGTGCGGATCCCTTTTCGGATCCCATGGAAAGGCAGATGGTGGATAAGGCATCACAGTCCCCCGATGTTCCCAGCGCGCCCTCAATTGTCACGCCCAGGACATCCGTCTGCGCCGGATACCCTGTCTGCGGATTCAGAATATGGTGATATTCTTTCTCTCCCACGGTAAAATACCGCTCATACACGCCGGATGTCACCAGTGTTCCGTCCGCACAATCCGCCGATCCGACAATCTCCGTGCGATCGGAATAAGGCGTCTCGATTCCGATGCAGAAAGGCACATTCTCTTCCTTTTCTCCGACACAGACGATATTGCCTCCAAGGCTTATGATGGCCGATAAGACCCCCTGGCCCTGCAGATATTCACTCACCGCGTCCGCAATGTAACCCTTCGCAATTCCGCCAAGATCGATTTCTGCCTCCGAATCCAGCAGCTGAACCGTGCCGTTTCCTTCATCCGTGCGAATTTTGGTATAATCCACGTGCGAGACAGCCTCCTCCAGCAGACTCTCCTCCGGGACCTTCGGGTTATCTCCATGGAAATCCCACAAATCCTCTGCCTTTCCGATGGTGATATCAAAGACTCCGCCGGAAAGCTCTCCGTATTGGATTCCCTTTTGAATCAGCTCAATGGTTCTCTCATCGCAGGATACGGACTCACCTCCTGCATGGTTGATGTTCCAGATATCGCTTCCTTCCACTGTCTTGCTCAGAAGCTTCTCATATTCACTGCAAAGAGCGAAGGCGCCGTCGATTATGCGCCCGGCGCTCTCCTCCCATTCTGTCTCCTCCAAAGGGGAAGATTCTTTTGACTTCGCGCTCCCCTGACCGTCTGCAGCTTCCGCATTCTCTGTCTCATCCGATTCGGACATCCGATAAACGGTGATCTGACAGACGGTATCAAAATAAAAGCTTTCCTTCGTTACAGGATTGAGTTCCGTCGATGCAGCCGATGTTTTCTCCTGAATTCCGCTCGCCGCATTGGAACATCCTGATTGTGTTATAATGGCGAGAATGGATAGCAGGAGGGCTGTGATACGTTTCATATGTTTCATTGCAGGTGTGCCGTGCAGCCTCCTTCGTTCTGATCATCACAAGGACTTTTCCGATATGCATCGCGTTCAGTTTAACATTTTAAAAGAGATAAAAAAAGGCGACCTTATTCTGCTGACCCTGTTTCTTCTGGCTGCAGCAGGAATTGTGCTGACTGCGCACACATCTGCGGCAGCACTTCATCCGGATGCGGATACCGCCATCGTTGAAATTCGCGTGAACGGGGAGATCCGCGGTCAATATCCGCTTTCAAAGGATCGGGTGATCCGAGTGTCCACCGACTACGGTGAAAATGAAATCACCATTGAAGAGGGAGAGGTCTCCGTCACCGGGTCAGACTGTGCCAACCAGATCTGCGTTCAGACCGGAAAAATTCACTCCGCCCAACAGATGATCGTATGCCTTCCGCATCGGCTGACGGTTGAAATCATCTCCTCGGATACCGACAACGAATCCGATTCGGATGCCGCAGGAGGTGACTTCGGATCTGCAGACGACAGCTTGCAGGGCGATACCTACGATGCCATTTCAAGATAGAGTACCTTGCCTTTTCTAATTTATTGTTTATTTATTCAGCGCCCGCATCTTAAATTTGCGCTGCAGATTTAAAGTGCGGATGGCCAGAGAGGCTACACCATGCTTCATCAGAATTCCAAGCGCAGCATTTCTCATTCCAACTACTCCTGCGGCGACAAAGCCGCATCTTTGGATGCCCCCCAGAGCAGCACCCTCTCCGGCACGGACAGCCGACCGGCAGCAGCGGGGCTCTCTGTGCGCATGCTGGCACTTCTCTCCATGATGACCGCCCTTGCTCTGGTCCTCTCCTGGGTGGAGGCCATTCTTCCCTTTCAGCCGGGTCTTCCCGGCGTGAAACTAGGCCTTGCCAATCTCATCATTGTCTGCGTACTCTGCCGGCTGGGGACCCGGCCGGCAATTCTCGTTGATGCGGCGCGTGTGCTTCTGTCAGGTCTCCTGTTCGGCGGTCCGTTCAGCACACTGTATTCTCTTGCCGGCGCAGCCGCAAGCCTTGCCGCCATGTCGCTCCTTTTTCGGGTGAATCATAAAAGAAAAGCCTCCGGCAAAACCGAAAGCTTCTCTCTCTATGGCATCAGCATGACCGGCGGTGTGTTTCATAACCTTGGGCAGCTCGTTGTCGCCATCCTCTTTATTTCAAATGTAAACCTTGTGTATTATTTTCCCGTCATGATCCTGTCCGGAATTGCAGCCGGAATCCTGAACGGAATCATTGCAAGACTGCTCCTGTTCTATCTTCCGTTTCATCGTTTCCGGTGATCATTCTCCCTGCGCCTCCGACACCAGGGTGACAGAGCCCTTGTCATAATAGTTTGCCACCGTTTCATTGATCCAATAGGAGGAATCCTCTGTGAGTTCCAGTCCGTATAGGAACAGCAGGTACGGACGAACCGTAAATGCCGGCACACAGACGTCTTCGCCATCGGTCGCAGGGTTCTCCAAAAGGGCAAGCCGTTCCTTCATTTCTTCATCGTACTGCTGTGCTTCGTTGATCAGCAGCGATCTTACCGCACACACCGTGGTCAGCTTCTCGCGATTCTCTCTGGGCAGAACATAGCAAAAGCCGGTGAATCCCACTGCCGCAGCGAGAACCGTCACCAGGAATTTTTGCTGCCCCTCATATCTCTCGAAGGCAGCGTGCTCCCCCTCTCTCAAAAGGAGAGAAACCTTGCCGGTCAGAAACCACTCCAGGATTGCCAGCAGCGTCACCAGGTAGAAAAACCGAACATCCTCGATCCGCATAGGAC
>CAVAJA010000282.1:0-5799 GCA_963588615.1 Lachnospiraceae bacterium
TATGTATAGCAAGCGGCTCCGCGGAGAACCACATTACTACCGGAGAAATTATTGTCCGGATGCTCCGTAGTTGGAGAGGACTCTTGCAGAAGGGTCATTGACATTGCAGCCCTCCCAGCTCTTGTTGGGCATCCAGAAATCAGGAATCATCTGGCTCTGTCCCGGATAATATTTTTCGAACAGCTCGCGGTACAGAAGCGATTCCTTGGTAAACGGCTGTGCATGGGTATACTGTGCACGTTTTTTCTCATACTCTTCATCCGTATAGAGAGATTCAGCGTATTCAATCAGGTCGTTGCGAAGAGAGTGACCGACGGCATCAGAGAAGGCCGCTTTTTCACGCATCAAAATGGATTCCGGAATCAGGGCATCCTCCTCAAAAGCGTGGCGAACCAGGTACTTGCCGATTCCGTACTTGTTCAGTTTTTTCTCAGGATCGATGTGCATCACGTAATCCACGAAATCCAGATCGCCGAAGGGGACGCGGGCCTCGAGTGAATTTACAGAGATGCAGCGGTCTGCACGAAGGACATCGTAAACATTGATTTCACGAATCCTCTTTTCTGCCTCCTTCTGGAAGGCATCCGCGTCGGGGGCAAAATCCGTATATTTGTAGCCGAAAAGCTCGTCGGAGATCTCGCCGGTCAGGATCACACGAATATCCGTATTCTCATGAATCCACTTGCAGACAAGGTACATACCGATGGAAGCGCGGATCGTCGTAATATCAAAGGTTCCGAGAGCCTCCACAACAGGCTCCAGAGCATGGATGACATCCTCCTTCGTGATGATGATCTCATGATGGTTCGAATGGATGTATTCGGCCACCTGACGTGCATATTTTAAGTCAATGGCATCGATGTCCATGCCGACGGAGAAGGTCTCCAGAGGCTTATCCATAAGCTTGGCGGCGGCACCGCACACAAGAGAAGAATCCAGACCGCCGGAAAGAAGATAGCCGACCGGCGCATCCGCATCCAGGCGCTTTTCTATGCCGCGCATGAGCTTGTCATGAATGTTCCGGGAGATGGTCTCCAGATCATCCTTGCTGTAATAGTCAATGGCCGACATATCGCGATAAGTGTGGAACGCACCATCCTTGTAATAGCAGCCGGGAGGGAAGGGGAGAATCTTATCACACAGCTCCACGAGACTTTTCGGTTCAGAGGCAAAAATAACGACCCCATCTTTATCATAGCCGTAATATAAGGGACGAATTCCGATCGGATCTCTTGCTGCGATGTACTCTTTGGTTCTCGCGTCATAGATAATCAGGGCATACTCTGCATCCAGAAGACGGAACATGTCTGTTCCATACTCCTCGTACAGGGGCAGCAGAATCTCACAGTCACTATCGGAAACGAAAGAATAACCCCGACCCTTCAGATATTCCTTCATCGGTCGGAATCCGTAGATCTCACCATTGCAGACAACATAGCTGCCGTTTCGTTCAAAAGGCTGCATGCCTTCGGGGGTAAGTCCCATAATGGACAGGCGGTTGAAACCAAGGAAACCGCACCCTGTATCCACCAATCTCGAATCATCAGGTCCACGCGAAATTGTCTTCGCAAGGGCAGCGGCTGCATCATCTCTCCGCGCGGATGCACCGCAGTAACCTAAAATTGAACACATACCATATTCTCCTTTACATTTTGAGATGGTTCAGATCATCGTGCAGCAGAATTCATTTCGGAAGATTTCACGGAATGTCTGTCAAGAGGCAAGTATCTGCAGCGCAGATGCTGAACATAAAAAGAAGCGGCAAAGAGCTCGATTCCATCCATAAAGAACGCACATCAGACAACAGAATGATGCAGACGATCTATATGTATGAAAACGACCTCTTTGCCGCTTCTTGGTAATCCGCATTATTGCGCTGCAGGGAAACTTTGTCAAGATGTATCCTCTTTTTTATCGGAACAGTCGAGATCGGTACTGCGATCCAGAGGTTGTGCCAGGCAACAGGGTGGCGGAAGGATGTTCGGGGCGGGGCCTTTCACAAGCCTCGGTGCTTGCGAATGTATTGTGTGAGCTTAGCACCGCTAGGTCTTGTGAACGGAGTCGCGAGACGTCCCCGACCGGACATCTTCCGTCAGGACCCGTGCCTGGCACAACCTCTGGATCGCAATAGCCACAAATTACGGAATCAGGAACAGAATGCAAAGCGGATTTGTGGGAATCTGCCAAAAGTCCTGAAACAATGTATTTTTGTATACAAAATTTCTTGACATGAATTGAGCGGTGTGATAAACCTACCTGCATAAAGCAAAGGCGCTTTGAGACAGAGATACTGGCTCGAAGTGCCTTTTTTCGTATTTCATTCGGCTGCCGTGCGGACATCTTCTTAAATAGGAAGACAGCGTGCAGCGGATTCAATGGATCACGAAAATCTGCCAGAGAATAAAGGAGGAATGTAGAGAATGGAAACTATTGTATCGATTCCCGAGATTTATGGAAGTCTTGTTTTCGGCGATCAGGTAATGAAGGAACGTCTTCCCAAGAATACCTATAAGGCTGTGCACAAGAGCATTAAGAACGGAAGCCATCTGGAGCTGGACGTTGCCAACACGGTTGCAGCAGTTATGAAGAACTGGGCCATTGAGAAGGGTGCAACGCACTTCACCCATTGGTTTCAGCCGCTTACCGGCCTGACGGCGGAGAAACATGACAGCTTCATCACTCCTACATCAGACGGAAAGGTCATCATGGAGTTTTCCGGAAAGGAGCTGGTAAAGGGTGAGCCGGATGCATCCTCCTTCCCTTCAGGCGGTCTTCGCGCAACGTTCGAGGCAAGAGGATATACCGCATGGGATCCGTCTTCTCCGGCCTTCATCAAGGACGGCACATTGTACATTCCCACGGCATTCTGCTCCTACGGCGGAGAAGCACTGGATAAGAAGACACCGCTGCTGCGTTCTATGGAGGCTTTGTCCACGCAGGCAGTAAAGGTTCTGCACCTTCTGGGCAATGAGGCGGTGACACACGTAGATACCACCGTTGGTTCTGAGCAGGAGTATTTCCTGATTGACAAGGATATGTATCTGAAGAGAAAGGATCTGCTCCTCACAGGGCGTACCCTTTTGGGCGCACCTGCCCCGAAGGGACAGGAGATGGAGGATCATTATTTCGGTGTTCTGAAGCCGAAGGTGTCTGAGTACATGCATGATCTGGATCAGGAGCTGTGGAAGGTCGGCGTTCCCGCTAAGACCAAGCACAACGAAGTGGCACCCAGTCAGCACGAGCTTGCTCCTGTGTTCGAGACGGCAAACGTAGCCGTGGATCACAACCAGCTGACCATGGAAATGATGAAGAAGGTTGCGGACAAGCACAATTATGCATGCCTTCTGCATGAGAAGCCGTTCGCAGGCGTCAACGGTTCCGGCAAGCACAACAACTGGTCCATTGTTACCGATACCGGTGAAAATCTTCTGGATCCCGGCAAAACACCGGCTGAGAATGTGCAGTTTCTGGTGTTCCTGCTGGCTACCATCTCAGCAGTGGACGAGTATGCTGATCTGATGCGCGTGAGTGTTGCAACAGCAGGAAACGATCATCGTCTGGGAGCAAATGAGGCACCGCCGGCTGTAATCTCTATTTTTGTTGGCGATGAGCTGGCTGCAGTTCTGAAGTCCATCGAAGAGGGGACTGCTTTCAAGGGAACCGGGAAGAGCGTTATGAATCTTGGTGCTTCGGTTCTGGCAGATATTACGAAGGACACCACCGATCGAAACAGAACATCCCCGTTTGCTTTCACCGGCAACAAGTTTGAGTTCCGTATGCCCGGCTCCTCCGTATCTGTGGCAAACCCGAACATTGTTCTGAACACGGCAGTGGCGGACAAGCTGGAAGAAATTTATGATGCTCTGAAGGATGTGAAGCCGGAGGATATGGACACGGAGGTGCAGGCTCTTCTGAAGAAGCTTCTGGAGGAGCACAAGAAGGTTCTGTTCAATGGAAACGGATATACCGATGAGTGGATTGAAGAGGCAGAGAAGAGAGGCCTGGATAACTTGAAGTCTCTGCCGGATGCGATGCCTCGCCTTCTGACACAGAAGTCGGTGGAACTGTTTACCAAACATAAGGTGTTCAGCAAGGAAGAGCTGGAGTCCCGCTATGAGATTTTCCTGGAGAATTATTCCAAGACCATTCATATTGAGTCGCTGACCATGCAGGAAATGGTTCGCAAGGATTTCACCAGCGGTCTTGTCAGCTACATGAAGGATGTGACCAACGAGGCGCTGAAGAAAAAGCAGCTTCTCCCGAATCTGAAGTGCACCTACGAGGATGATATCATCACAACCCTGGATGAGACGTCAGAGAAGATCAGTCTTTCTCTCGCAAAGCTGGATGCTGACACGAAGGAAGCAGAGAGCAAGACCGATGTGCTCGAGGTTGCTAAGTTCTATCAGGAGACTATTCTGACGGACATGGATGAGCTTCGTGCATCGGTAGATAAGGCAGAGGCCATCATTCCGGATGGATATCTTCCTTATCCCACCTACGGGCAGATGCTTTTCTCTCTCCGCTGATCAAAGAGACGTCCCAAGGAGCGTTTCTTAAATGTAAATTGAGTGCCAATGGAGGGCAATACAACAATTCCTGACCCGATGAATGGATCAGGAATTGTTGCGTACCTGCAGATATGGCACAGGAACCGATAAATCTAAGAAGAGAATCAGAGAATATGAATACATTATTACAGGAACAGCATAGAAAAAAATTATTCGAGGCCCTGAATGATCAGCATGATGCCTGCGGAATCGGCACAATTGTGAACATTGATGGGCACAAGGACTACCAGGTCCTGGATGATGCCCTGCATATTGTTGAAAAACTTGAACATCGTGCCGGAAAGGATGCAACGGGAAAGGTCGGAGACGGCGTCGGCATTCTGACGCAGATCAGCCATAAATTTTTCAAAAAGGCTGCAGCTGCTGCAGGCATCCGGATCGGCAAGGAGCGGGAATATGGAATCGGAATGTTCTTCTTCCCGCAGGATACTCTGAAGAGAACCTTTGCAATGCGGATGCTGGAGGTGATCATTCAGAAGGAAGGATTGAAGCTTCTGGGATGGAGAACGGTACCGGTGCACCCGGAAATTCTGGGAGACCTTGCTAAGGACTCCATGCCGTGTATTATGCAGTGCTTCATTGAAAAACCGGAATTCGTAGAGAAGGGGATTGCCTTTGACCGCATGCTCTATGTCGTCCGCAGGGAGTTTGAGCAGAGCTCAGAGGATACGTACATCTGCTCCCTGTCTTCGCGCACGATTGTTTACAAGGGAATGTTCCTTGTGATGCAGCTGCGGAAATTCTATGATGATCTGCAGGATCATGACTACGAGACGGCAATTGCCATTGTTCACTCCCGCTTTTCCACTAATACGACGCCTTCGTGGAATCGCGCACATCCTTATCGTATGATTGCACACAATGGTGAGATCAATACCATTCGCGGCAACATCGATCGTATGCTGGCTCGTGAGGAGACCATGTCCTCGCCGGTGATGGAGAAGGATATCGATAAAATTTTCCCGGTTGTTTCGGAGACGGGCTCTGACTCTGCCATGCTGGACAACACGCTGGAATTCCTCTATATGAACGGAATGCCGCTTCCGCTGGCAATGATGGTTATTGTTCCGGAACCCTGGAAGAACAATCGGTTCATGGAACAGGACAGAAAGGATTTTTATCATTACTATGCGACGATGATGGAGCCGTGGGACGGTCCGGCAGCGATTCTGTTCTCCGACGGCGATATGCTGGGAGCAACGCTGGATCGCAATGGTCTGCGCCCGTC
>CAVAJA010000283.1:0-6039 GCA_963588615.1 Lachnospiraceae bacterium
GAGTATGCGGGCGCAGCGCGCGGCGCGGCAGCGCAGCTGCAGAAGGAAAAATGATATGTGCGGAATCTGCGGATATATGTCCCGCCGGCTGATCACGAAGGATCAGCTGGCGGTGATGAACGATACCATGAAGGAGAGAGGACCGGACGATGCCGGAACGGAACTCTGGGAGCTTCCGGGCGGCAGAACCCTGGGAATGGCACAGCGGCGTCTGTCCATTCTGGATCTGTCCCCGCTCGGTCATCAGCCGATGTCGACGCCGGACGGGCGGCTTCACCTTATCTTTAACGGCGAGATTTACAATTATCGTGAACTGCGAAGGGAATTGCCGGGGTATGAGTTCCGATCCAACTGCGACACAGAAGTAATTCTGGCCGCATATCTGAAATGGGGGACGGCCTGCGCAGAGCATTTCAACGGAATGTTCGCCATTGCCCTGTATGATGCGAAGACGCAGGAGCTCGTGCTGGCGCGAGACCGCATGGGGCAGAAGCCTTTGTATTATTACCGGGACGGCGATGAGCTTATGTTCGCCTCTGTACTGGCACCGATCTTAAAAAGCCCGGGATTTCGGGGAAAGATACGGCGTGAACTTCTGCCGAGATATCTGTTTCAAGGATATCTCAATGCACCGGACACCATTCTGGAGAAGGTGTACAAGGTGGAGCCGGGGACGACGATGGTGTGGAGATACCGGGAGGGTTCGGGCCTTGCCTGTGAAACGCACCGCTTCTGGAATGTGAGGGAACAGTACAGCAGAATGCAGCAGAATCCGGTGACGGATGAGAAGGAGGCACTGGAGGAACTGCAGAGACTTCTTCGGGAGTCGGTTCGCCGCAGGATGATTGCAGATGTGCCGCTGGGCTCTTTCCTGTCCGGCGGCTATGATTCGTCTCTGATCAGTGCAATCGCGCAGGAACAGCTTGGGAGCACGCCGCTTCAAACCTTCTCCATTGGATTTGAGGAGACGGAATACGATGAATCTCCCTATGCAAGAGCGGTGGCGGCGCATCTTGGGACGGATCACACAGAGCAGATCATTCGGGAGGAGGATCTGCTGGAGCTGGTGGCTGACCTGCCGAAATATTTCGATGAGCCGATGTCGGACTCCTCTGAGATTCCCACGATGCTGGTGTCGAAGCTGGCAAGGCAGCGGGTGACGGTTGCATTGTCCGGAGATGCAGGCGACGAGCTTTTCTGCGGGTACGGCATCTACGATCGCGTGAGGACGGCGGAGAAGCTGGACTTTCCGGGAGCTCTGGCACATGGCATCGGACAGCTCCCCTTAGGGGGCGGACGGCATCTGGAGGAGCGGTATCCTTTTAAGATCCGTGTGATTTCCGCCAATCGTGATCCGCAGACGAAGACACAGTTCGGCGCAGGAAGTTATGTGGATCTTGCGGAGAAAATCGTGAGGAAAACGAGACTGACCAAGGAAGTCAATCTGCAAAATACTGCAGATTTCTGTGTTTTTGTACCGGTGAATTATCCGTGGGAGACATCCTACCCTGCCGACAGCTGGCAGATCCGTCGAATGCTCCTGGATATGGAGACCTACCTTCCGGGGGATATTCTGGCGAAGGTGGACAGGGCGTCCATGAAATATTCTCTGGAAAACCGATGCCCGTTCCTGGATCCTGACGTGATGAATTATTCCTATCGCATCGATCATTCGCTGAAATATCACAGGGGGTCGAAGATGTGGGAAAAGAAATATCTCCTGAAGAGGCTTGCTTGGAAATATCTTCCGAAGGAGCTGATGGAGCGGCCTAAGAAAGGATTTTCGGTTCCTCTCGGCAAATGGCTGTCCGGGCCGCTTCGGGAGCAGCTGCTGCGGTATTCCGACGGGCAGTATCTGGGGGAGCAGGGGCTTTTTAACCCGGAGGAAGTAAGCTGTCTGGTTCAGGAATTTCTGGACAGGGGAGATGCGGGAGCAGGAACAGGAAGGAATTATTCCGGACTCCTCTGGAGCTTTTACGTGTTCCAGCAGTGGGTGGATTATTGGAAGGAATCGCTTGCCTTATGATTATTATTCGAATGTCGGGCGGACTCGGCAATCAGATGTTCCAATATGCGCTGTATCTGAAGCTGAAGGCTCTCGGGCGTGACGTGAGCTTCGATGATACCTCTCAATACGACGAGAAGACATTTGAAAATTCCGATCAGAAGCGAAGGCCAAAGCATCTTCGGATATTCGGAATTCACTATCCGAAGGCCTCGAGGGAGTCATTGATCCGCATGACGGACGCGGCAATGGATCTGCAGAGCCGCATCCGCAGAAAGGTGTGCGGAAGGAGAAGTCTGGAAAAAAAGGATCAGGACTTCCTGTACGATCCGACTTTTCTGGAGGAGACGGAGGGGTATTTCTGCGGCTGCTTTCAAAGTCCGAAATACTTTGCAGGAGAGGAAGAGGCGGTTCGGAAGGCATTTACGTTTCCTCCGGATCTTCTGGAGATCCCAAAGGATGCAGATAAAAAGGAACGGCGGATTCTGGAGCAGGCTGCCCGGTATGCGGAACGGATTCAAAGCGCCAACGAGGACGGAGGGAGTACGGCCATTCACCTGCGCTTCGGAGATTATGTGGCCAAGGGAGATATCTACGGAGGAATCTGTACGGACGCATATTACAATACGGCGATTCGCAGGCTGAAGGAGAAGAGCAGCCGGATGACCTTTTTCGTATTCTCCAACGATGAGGAAAAGGCAGGCGAGTGGATCCGATATCAGGCGGAGCGGCAGGAAAATCTTGGCCTTGGGCGCTTCGTTCTGGTCAAGGGAAGCGATGAGGATCACGGCTATCTGGATATGTATCTGATGACGCTGTGCGGGAATCACATCATTGCCAACTCAAGCTTCTCCTGGTGGGGAGCCTGGCTTTGCAGAGAACCAGGCAAAACGGTGTACGCTCCTTCCGTGTGGAACAACGAAAAGGACGGCAGTGAGCTGAAAAGAACGGATATTTATGCGGATTTCATGCAGAGGATCAGTCCTGCCGGACATGAGCTGGATGAGAAGCCGCTGATCTCCGTCATTGTCGCGGCCTACAATGTGGAGCCATACATTGAGGGCGCGCTGGACTCCGTCTGCCGGCAGACATGGCAGAATCTTGAGATCATTGTTGTGGACGATGGATCGACGGACAAAACGGGAGCTCTGGCGGAGCGCTGCGCTCAAAAGGATGGCAGGATCCGGGTGATTCACACGGAAAACCGCGGAGTTTCCGCCGCACGAAACGAAGGACTGGAGCATGTGACGGGGGAGTATGTGGGCTTTGTGGACGGAGATGACAGGGCTCACCCCACGATGTATGAAGCGATGGTGCGGGGGATCCTGGCCTCGGGTGCTCAGATGGCCTCCGTAAACTATACCGAGGTCGCAGCCGCACCTGCAGATTCCGGAAAGACAGGGACCCCAAAGGCACCGGAGACGGAGGCGTCTGCCGGCGGCGAAATTGACCCTCTCCTTGCGGCAAGTGTATTATTACCTCAAAGAGAGGCGGTTGCGTGTTTTATTCGCGCAGGCATGGAAGGAACGGACGGGAAGGTGGTTCTCCATTCTGCCGTCTGGAGCAAGCTCTTCCACAGAAGCCTTCTCGAGGGAAATCGGTTCCCGGAGGGAACCAGTGCGGAGGATATTCCGTTTACGACGCATGCGCTGTGCCGCGCAAGAAAGGTTCTGTATTTTCCGGCGGCGCTGTATGATTATGTTCACAACAGAGAAGAGAGCATCATGAACAGCGGCCGTGCAGACCGCACGCTTACACAGGAGATTCCGGCGTGGAGGGCGCACATGGAGATGCTCAGGGAAGCGGGACTTTCGGAGCTGGCGGAGGAATCGGAATATTGGTTCTACCGCAGGATGCTGTTCTACGAGGAGGATTACCGCCGCTGCAGTGAAACCGACAGGGAGGCCAGGGAACTGGAAGAGCGGATTCTGTCCCACAAGGAAAGAATCCTGGAGCTGTGCACGCAGCACCGGTTCGGGCGAAGAGGAGACCGGGAGAGATTGAAGCTGTATGTGAGCTCGCCGCAGCAATACTACCGTGCGGCTGCTCTGTATGAAAAGACGGTGGTTGCGTGGAAAAACAGGTAGGCAAGGCACCGTTCACCTGGCTGTGAAGCAGACAGCGAGGGCAGGATCCGTCCCCGCCCGGGGAGTGAATGACGTCCTGCAGCGGGCGGGAGCTGAGTGGATAATAAAGGTATGATGGCAAGGGAGAATGCAGCGAATAAAGGAGACCGGGAGCGGCTTGGCTCATGGGAACGGCATCTGGATCAGGCGACGGCGGTTCTGTTCTATGTCGGGCTTTTTCTGGAGCTTGCGGTTGTCATTCTGGACAAGAGCAGCTGGACGAATCCGTATGAGGGGCTGATGTATCGGGCCGCCTTCGTTCTGTTTGCGGTTCGGTGCGCGGCGTGCGTTCGGAATTCCGACAGGAACGAGAACATCGTTCTGGTGCTGGCTTTGGCGGCGGCGCTTCTTAGCTGGCATTTCGGCGGACGCAACGATCTGATTCGCGTGGTTGTTTTCGTTCGGGCAGCAGGGACCATGAACGTACGAAAGGCGATGAAGTTCAGTTTCTTTGCGACCCTGGCGGGCTGCGCTGTTCTGGTCATGCTGGCATTGACCGGCGTCATGGGACACCTGTACCAGACATACGATTATGGTCATGGTGTGGAGACCCGCTGGGATCTGGGGCTGGGACACCCGAATTCACTCCACTGCATGGCGGCGATGCTGCTGCTCCTTGCGCTGTATCTGTACGAGAAGAATTTAAAACTGCATGTGTATGTGCTCCTTGCCGTGGGAGATGTACTGCTCTACGGACTGACGCACAGCAATACCGGATTCATCATTGCGATGTTTGCGATTGTCCTTTCTGCGCTGCTGCATTACAGCAGAAGGCTGTCCGATTCCGATGCTGTGTATTATCTGGGGGAGCTGCTGGCGGCAGGATGCCTTGCTTTCTCTGTGCTGTGCGGCCTGTACAACCCGTCTTCGCATCGCTGGATGAGCCTGATTGACCGGCTCTTGACGGGGCGGGTTTCCTCCATGTGGACGACGACGTTTCACGAGGGTACGCTGTCAACGTGGAAATGGTTCTCAGCCGGATGGAATACGTGCTATTTCGATCTGGGCTGGATCCGCGTGATTTACTGGTACGGTGTGATTCCTGCAGTGCTGATTGCGGCAGTTCTGTTTCTGATGCTGGAGCACGCAAGGAAAACCAGAGATCGGGCAGCCTTTGTGATGCTCATCAGCATGACGGTGTATACCGTATTCGAGGCACATCTGGTGTCAGCCTATATCGGGAGGAATTACGGACTGTTTCTTGCCGCGCTGTATCTTCCCGCCATCATAAGGGGGACGGGATACCATGAATCCTAAGAACAGAATACTGCAGACCTACGGACTGTGGCTGATCGACAGCATCTGCATTGCCGTGTCCTACTGGATTGCAACGAATCTGCGCTTTGCGGGCAACAATGATTGGGGCAACAAGACGCTGCATTATGCAGTCCTTGTGGTGTTCCTGCTGTTTTATACGGTGTACAGCTTTTTTGCGGAGTGGAACCGGGATTTTCTGGAACGGGGGCTGTTCCGGGAGATCATCTCAATTCTGCAGTTCAACGGTGTCATGATACTGGCCTCGCTGGCCTTCGTATTCTTCGTCAACTGGGGAAGAATCCTGTCCCGGCAGGTAATCCTGAATTTCATCTGGATTGATCTGCTGCTCATGTATGTACTGCATGTCTGCTATAAGACACTTCTGCAGCGGATTCTGACCGATGATAAACAGGTGGCAAAGGTGCTGGTGGTGACCCCTCCGGAACTGGCAGATGAGACCATCACGAGACTGCGGCAGACGATGGGATCCGGATATCAGATCGTCGGTGCGGCATCCATCCGCTGCGGGCAGAATGACACGGAAAAAGAATGTGAGGACACCTTCCGCAGCATGACGGAGAGGCTGACGCAGATTGCCTTCGATGAGGTGTTCATCAACGCACCCGGCCTGGACAGGCAAAAGATCCAGCC
>CAVAJA010000284.1:0-2954 GCA_963588615.1 Lachnospiraceae bacterium
GTGATGATGCAGTCGAGAATGATAATTCCGTTTGTACTCATATGGTTCTCCTCCCCTTGAATGACTCTTTATTGTTGTGTCATTTCCTTTGTATGAATGTTGATCCGAATGTTTGTCGGAATCAAATGTGAAGTAAAAGCCTCACATCTTGTTTCTGACTATTCATACGCAGGGGAGAGGGTTATGTTACAGCTATGCTGCCATATATTACACAAGACGGTTCATTGCGTCTGCAAATTCCTTTTCTGTCAGACCGGACAGTTCGGATGCTTCCGCCATGGTGATACTGCCCCTTCGCACCAGAACCACCAGGGTTTCGATTTTTCCTTGTGCCAGTCCCTTCAGCACACCCTCCTGAAGGGCTCGATTTCGTTCATGACGCAGCTTATCCTGTAAGTCCATATATTGCCTCCGTAGCCTTGCATCCTGCTTGGCCTTTTCTACTTCCTGATTCACTTTCCTGCAAAAATCATCTGCCGGTGTCAGTCCATTGACCAGTTCCAGAAAGTTTCTCAAATCCTGCGGGATATCGTCTTCTGTTCCCTTACTGTTCAAAAAAATTTTCGTTGTACCATCGCCCAATTCCAATTCATGATCGGTCATGTCATAATTCTTAAATCGGTAGATATGTCTTCCTTTTCCGAAAATATCGAAGCAGCCGATCATAATGATATACGAGTCCGGAAGGTCTGAATACGGATCTCCGACGTGCAGCTCACGCTCATCCATCAGGCATTGATAATACCGGGTTCGTCTGCGCTCGTCGCCTTCCTGTCTCATCTGCATCTCGATATCAAAATATTTTCCATCAATTCTCGAATACACATCAAATCGGACACCTCTGCTCTCAGCCGGTCCTTTTTCTGTTTTCTGTACCGTGTGCTCTTCAATTCGAGCAAGCTGCAGCTCTGGGCAAATTCTCTGTACCAGAGTAAGAAATAATTCTTTGCTCTGCATTACGTAGGAGAATATCAGATCATTTCCGATTCCGGCCTTCTCCCATTTACTGCCTGCCGATTCTTCCAGGCCGGTCATCTCATGATCCTTCCGTGCTTCGTCTGATTTAAACGTCCTGAAATTTTCCGATACCGGAGCTTCTGCGTTTACTGTGCATGTAGTTTTTTTCATTCAGTGTACCTCCTGTGATGTGCTGCAGGAGATTTGAGGAAGCAGATACTGATCCCGGTACAATAGCACCTGATGTTTACAACAGGCGAATCATGGAAGCACGTCTCCATTGAACTCCGTTCATCGGAATCCGCTGCACGCCTCATTGCCTCGAACCACCCGGAACACGATCTCTCTGAAAGCTCCTGCCGTATGAAAGTGGATTGTCGTGCATGAGCTTTGTTCGATGTGATCCAGAATGGAGAGTAGACGGGCGGCCGAAACCGGCACGGTCCCCGGGAGAAACACAGCTATGCAGTTAAGCTCATTCTAGCAACACAGAAAGCGATTTTCCAGTTAAGGAAACGCTGATTAAAGCGTTTCCCTCGCCGGATTTGCGCTGCGAAGCAGCATTTTCCCTTGCAAATCCGTGCGATCCACCGGAGGATTCTAAGGAAACGCTGATTTAATCAGCGTTTCCTTAGTATACCATCTTGGCTTTCACAATGGAAATATCGTCAAAAATCCCGCAGCTGCCGTATGACCGGCTTCTGCGGGATACCTTCAGACTTATCTCTTTGTAAAGAAATATATTCCAATCTCATCTCTCTCGATTCCGAGGACATCTGCTGATTTGCTGATGTCTGCTGCGCTGAAGCAGCTTTTTCCCTGAAATACCTTTGAGACATAATTAGGACTCCGACCTATGGCCTTCGCATAACTCCCTTCTGTTCCAAAATGTTCGCGTATTGCTCCTCTTAATTTCGCATAATCAAATATTGACTGGCTTGGACTCATTTTTCCTCCCAACGCTGCAGATCGGGTGCAGCTGCGATGTGACTGTACGAAATATGCAACCTACGCGTTCAGAATAGTTCACATAATGTGAACTGTCAAGAAAAGATCGTCAACATATTTTGAACTATAGTTCAGTTTATGTGTGATATAATGATCAGTACGTGAATTATTTTTGCACAGAGAAAGGATTTCTTGTGGATTTTAATCAGGATATATTTTCCAGACGCATTCAGACCGCCATCGCGCGCAAAGGCCTGTCCGTTCCCCGGTTTGCAGATATGATCGGTGTCTCCAAAACAACCGTATATAACTGGATTCATGCCAAAAATGTTCCTCACCGATCCAAACTCCCTGAGATTGCCGGAATTCTTGAGGTTTCTCCCGGCTGGCTTATGGGATTTGAAGATGAGGATTCCTGTACCGTGCTTCGTGAGGCTCCCGACACAAAGCAATCCGAATTCATCCATCCCTTTACCGTTCATGCCATCTCCGATTCCGGAATATCTCAGAGTTCGAATGCTGTGGCTGCTCCATCCTATGAACAGGAGTCTCCTGCAGCATCCCGTCCGTCTGCCTTTGCGGAGTCCGCACGTTCTGTGAAGAAAGGCTCCGCCGACTCGTCCCGGCAGGCACAGGACATGATCCGTCACATTGTGGATGGGCTCCTGCAGCTCCAGCTCCTGTTTGCCAATTCTTCTGTCTGACAATTTTCCGGTGCAGCAGGCTCCACAACCAAAAAGAGAGTTCGCAGAAATGCGAACTCTCTTTTTTATGAACAATCGAAAAATATCAACATCTGAAAACGAGAGGAAAGCAGCCAGAACTTATGCCTCTTCTGTCTCCTGACGTGCGATCATCGCATCGATGTCAACAGTGACAGCCTCGTCATCGTTTCCCTTGGAAGGAACAACAACCTCATTCTCTTCCTTCTGAGCCTTCTCCTCATCGTTCTTAAGAGCCTTTACGGAGAGGGAAATTTTGTTATTCTCAGGATTGAAGTCAACGATCTTAGCCGTAACCTCATCACCGACCTTCAGAACATCAGAAGG
>CAVAJA010000285.1:0-2160 GCA_963588615.1 Lachnospiraceae bacterium
GTCGTAAATACTCATGTAATATCCATTCCCCGCTGCCTGTCGCTCTGACGGGCCTCCCGCGCCATAGCCTTCATCTCTTCGGCACTTTCCAGTGTTGCCTTCGTAATGCGTTCTCCGCCCATCATTCTGCCCAGTTCTTCGCTGCTCTCAGCTTCTGTCAATTCACGGATGTGCGTTGAGGTCTTCCCGTCCTGTGACTCCTTGGCAATGAGGAAATGCCTCTCCTCCATTGCCGCAATCTGCGGCAGATGTGTAATGCACAGAATCTGATGATCCGCCGAAAGCCGTCCAAGCTTCCTTGCCACCTTCCATGCGGTCTGCCCGCTGATTCCGCTGTCAATTTCATCGAAAATCAGGGTATGAATGTCATCCTTTCCGGCGAATACGGTCTTCAAAGCCAGCATGATGCGTGAAAGCTCGCCGCCGGAGGCGATGGCATCCAGAGGACGAACCGGTTCTCCCGGATTCATGGAGATGTAAAAGGTCACATCATCCCAGCCGTTCCCGGACAGCAGCTCCTGTCTGCTTTCCAGCTCCGCGCGGAAGTCCACCTGATTAAAATTCAGATCCATCAGTTCCTTCGTCATCGCCCTGCAGAATTCCTCCGCCGCCTTTCTCCGCTCTAAGGACAGCTTTCCGCACAGGTCTTCTGCCTGCTCCCTGTACTCCGCCAGCTCTTTTTGTCTGCGAATTCTCAGATTCTCATAATTCTCCAGCTCCTGCATCCGCCTCTGACGCGATGCCAGAGCTGCCTCCACCTCTTCCAGTGTTCTCGACGAGCCGCCGTACTTATCCTTCAGATGATTGACCAGGTTCAGGCGTTCCTCCAGCTGTGCGAACTCTGCCGGATCATAGACCAGCGAATCCGCATAATCCGACAGGCTGCGGCACGCATCTGAGAGCAGACCGTCCAGCTCCGAGAGCTGGCCCAGAATTTCATCCAGCTTTCCGTCAACTCCCTGTACCTTGAAAAGACACCGCTGTGCCCTTCCCAGCTGCTCCTGTGCGCTCTCCTCTGCGTTCTCCAGAAAGCCCTGTGCCTGCTGCACGGCTTCGTTCAGCTTATGAAAGGAGGACAAGGTGCGATAGCGCTCCTCCAGCCGGATATCCTCACCCGGCTTTACAGCCGCACTCTCTATCTCATTGATCTCATACTGAATCAGATCTGCCTCTCTTGCCCTTGCCGCAGGATCCAGATCCTTCTCCCCGCATTCCTTTTTCAGCTTTCCGTACCGGCTGTACACTGCCTGCAGTTTTTCAAGAAGCCCTGCCGCCTTTTCCCCCGCGTACTCATCGATAACCTCCAGCTGAGCCGCATGACGCAGCAGTCTTTGGTTTTCCCTTTGCCCGTAAACATCCATCAGCAGCTCCGAAAGCTCGCGCAGCTGATGTGTTGTCACCGTCTCCCCGCCGATGATGCACTGACTCCTTGACGGGTAGAGCTTCCTCTTCACCAGAATGGTTCCGTCCTCTTCCGGTTCAATTCCGAATTCCTGCAGCTTCTTTTTCTGCCGATCCTGATCCACTGTGAACAGCAATTCCACCAGGGCGCTGTCCGCTCCGCTCCGGATCAGACTTTTATCCGCCTTGGCCCCCAGCGCCAGATTGACAGAACCCAGCAGAATGGATTTGCCTGCACCGGTTTCCCCGGTCAGGATATTCAGACCGTCCGCAAAGGCGACCTCTTCCTCTTCGATGAGTGCCAGATTTTTGACATGCAGCCCTACCAGCATCTCTTATTCTCCTATTTCATCAATCCACGAATCCTGTCCATCAGTGTCTGGGTCTCTTCCATCGACCGCGTGGCAACCATAATGGTGTCGTCACCGGCAATGCAGCCCACCACCTCCGGGTAATTCATATGATCCAATGCTGCTGCAACGGCCATGGCCATGCCGGATACGGTTTTAATCACCAGAATGTTCTGAGCCTGATCCAGCGATACAATGCCGTCCTCCATGACTCTGCTGTATCTGCCCACCAGAACGGAATCGTTCTCCGCAGGCGCCACATACCGAAGCCCCCTGCTCTGCGTTCTCTCCTTCTGCAGACCAAGCTCACGAATGTCTCTGGAAACCGTTGCCTGCGTCACATCAAACCCTTCTCCCCTGAGAACCCTCGCCAGATCCTCCTGCGTGCCGATCTCCTGCTCCTTTATAA
>CAVAJA010000286.1:0-16546 GCA_963588615.1 Lachnospiraceae bacterium
GCGCAAACGCGTTGGTGTGTCAAACTAAAAAGAGAGGAATCGCCGAAACGATTCCTCTCCCTTCTGCGGCACCTGACGTCATCTCACACAGATGCCGCAGCAGCTGTAAATTCAAATGCGTGTCTTCCGTATTCCCGAAGCCGGCCGTTCCTCCGTGGTCCGGGGCATCCGTCCCGCTCACTCATGCAAACGGCTTTGAAAAGGGATTCTCCCCTTCATAGAGCACACCCTCCGGCTGATTGTATCCGATTTCAGAGGGTTCCACACCGATATACTTAAGAGCCTCGTACAGACTCTTTCCGTAATGTCCGAACATGACCGCGCCGTGGTGCGGGAAATTCCTGCTGATCAGACAGTAGCGATAGAAACGACCCATTTCCTTGATGGCGAATACGCCGATGCCGCCGAAGGAGCGGGTCGCAACCGGCAGGACCTCACCCTCTGCCGCATAGGCGCGAAGCACATTGTCGGCCGTAGACTGCAGACGGTAGAACGTAATCTTTGAAGGAGCGATATCGCCCTCAATGGTTCCGTCGCACCAATCCTGCGGGTGCGTCCTCGCCATGATTCTCTGGAAGGCAAGGTGCGGGTTCACCAGCTTTGTGGAGCAGGTATTGCCGCAGTGGAAGCCCATGAAGGTGTCGGTAAACTTGTAATCAAACTTGCCCTTGATGGACTCGTCGTACATATCGTGAGGAACCGAGTTGTTGATATCCAGCAGCGTGACCTCCTCACCCGAAATGCACAGTCCGATGTATTCAGACAGAGTGCCGTAGATATCCACCTCACAGGAAACCGGAATGCCCTTGCGCATCATACGGCTGTTCACATAGCAGGGCACGAACTTGAACATATCCTGGAACGCCGGCCAGCACTTCGTTGTCATTGCAACATATTTGCGGTAGCCCTTGTGCTCCTCTGCCCAGTCAAGGAGCGTCAGCTCATACTGCGCCAGCTTGGGGAGCATCTCCGGCTCCCGGCCTGCCTCATAGCCCATCTCCTGCGCCATATCTGCCGCCGTTGCTGCGATTCTCTCATCGCCCTCATGCTTGAGATAAGATTCATACAGATCCAGCTCGGACTCTTCCTCTATCTCAACGTCCAGATTGTACAGCTGCTTAATCGGCGCATTGCAGGCCAGGAAGTTGGACGGACGAGGCCCGAACGTGATGATCTTCAGGTTTGCGAGGCCGTAGGCAACCCTTGCCACCGGAAGAAACTCGTGGATCATATCCGCGCATTCCTCTGCGTTGCCGACCGGATATTCCGGAATGTAGCATTTCGTATTGCGCAGTGCCAGATTGTAGGAAGCATTCAGGACGCCGCAGTATGCGTCGCCGCGGCCGTCGATCAGGTCATTCTGAGATTCCTCAGCTGCAGCGCAGAGCATCTTCGGACCGTCAAAATGCTTTGCCAGAAGAGTCTCTGAAATCTCCGGGCCAAAATTTCCAAGATACACACACAGTGCATTGCAGTCGTTCTCTTTGATGTTCTCGAGGGCATTCACCATATCGACTTCACTCTCGATGATGGTGATGGGACATTCGTAAATGTCTGCCGCATTGTATTTGTCCGAATATGCCTTTACAAGTGCCTCTCTGCGGTTTTTCGCAAGAGAAGCCGGAAAGCAGTCGCGGGACACGGCAACAATGCCAAGCTTAATTACCGGAATATTGTTCATATAAGCCTCCATATTCTGTAGTATCAGCAACAAATTTACCGGACTGTTCTCTGCGCTCCACACACGGTCAGAGCTCCTCAATCAGAGACATTTTTGTATATTTCCCCTCCTAAAGATTCCCCTCTGGCATGGATCATTGAACAGATACCACAATTATACGATCCGGATTTTCATTCGTCATCCGCAACAATTAGTTATTTCGCGCCGTGTTCCGCCCCTCCCAGCAAGGCAAACCGACGGGAATTTACTCCGGATATTCCATGTGCTCCCTGGTAATTCCGTACAGCGTTCTCTCAAGGTGGCGCTTCGCAAGCCATTTTGCCATACCCAGATTCTGATCCAGGTAATTGCCGCAGTCTCTTGCCGCTGCTCCCGGGATCTCACCCTCGTAATCCCGAATGAATTCGAACATTCCGGTGATGAGAGGAACGATGTCTTCCGGCGTCAGATCCCCCTCGAGCAGGACATAGCACCCCGTCCTGCAGCCCATCGGCCCGAAATAAACCACACGATCCTTCCAGGCCGCATCATTTCTAAGGTACGTGGCTCCCAAATGTTCGATGGTATGCAGCTCTGCCGTATTCATAACCGGTTCACGATTCGGCGCTGTCATTCGAAGGTCAAACGTCGTTATGGTCACGTCACCGAAATGATCTTTTCTCGATACATAGATTCCAGGCTCCAGCGCCAGGTGATTCACCGTAAAACTTGCGATCTTATCCATAGATTCTTCTCCTTTTCCTGCACGAGGAAAACACCGTTTCAGATGCTTCCTTTGCAATGTACCGTGAAGCAGCAGCTCCTCCGAGGATCTGTATAATCTTTGGAAGGCTGCCGCCGGAATGCCGATGGATTCCGTCCATCAGTACATCATACGCAGAATCATCGTGTCATATTACCAAACGGTCACGTGTATTCTTTGTACAGCGCCACGTGGTCATAAATACAGCGCCACAGGTTGTAGGTGAGGGCTGTGCAGGCGATGTAATCATTTCCGTCATCCCCCACTTCATAGCTGACAGCACAGTTTCCCGACTCGTTGACAAAGCCTGTCTTGCCGCACAGTACGGTTCCTCCTGTGGAATGATCCTCAATTCTCCGGAGAAACCAATTGGAAATGGTGGTTCCATTCGGATTATCCTTCAATGCCCCGGTCGTCCATGTGTGCGTGGAGAGGACCTTTCTGCAAAGCTCATTGTCTGCAGCCGCCCGCATGATCACAGCCATATCATAGGCCGTGCTGTAATGATTCTCATCGTAGAGCCCCACGCAGTTGGTGAAATGTGTCGTCGCAGAGATCCCCAGCTCTTCCGCCTTCTGGTTCATCATTTCAGCAAATGCCTCCTGGGACCCAGCCGTATATTCCGCCAGCGCCATGGCCGCATCTGCACCGGACGGCAGAATTGTCCCGTACAGCAGATCCTCCACCGTAGCCGTATCGCCCACCCCGTAGCCCACGAAACTCGAGCCGGATAAGTAAGCTTCATCACAGATTTCCTGTGTGATGGTCACGGTATCCTTCAGGCTCTGTTCCTGATCCTCCATCGCTTCTACGGCAACCAGCAGCGTCATAACCTTGGTCATGGATGCGGGTACCATCCGTTCGAAGGCTCTTCTCTCCGCCAGGATCTCTCCCGTTGTGGCATTTACGAGAATTGCATATTGGCTGTCCACGTAATCCGCTGCCAGAGCCGCATCTTCGTCGGAAGACCCGGAAGCAGACTCCTCCTGGCTTTCCTCCGATGTCTCCTCCTGGGTTCCTTCTTCCTCCGTCTGCGTACTCTCATCGGTCGTTGTTATGTTTCTCTGCGAATCATAGATCGATATGTCTGTCAGACTGTCCCCCAGCTGCACCGTGTTTTCCGTTTCCGTGAACACATAGGGTGCGTTCTGGCTGCTTTGCTCCTCCCCGGAATCCTCCGTTTCATTCTCGCCCGAATCCGTGGTCTCGACAGTGTCAGCATCTGCCGAAGCCTCCGCTGCCGCCGTCTGATTTATGCTCCTGTTTCTGAAAACGGATCGGATTCCGAATCCTGCGCCGACAGCCAGCAGCACGGCAGCTCCGCAGCACAGCAGCGCCAGAATCCGCTTCTGCCTCCGCAATTCCCTCTCCCTTTTTGCACGCCTTGCCTTTCGTATGCGGTTTCTGCGCTCGGCCTCGGTCTCTCCTTCCGCTGTCCTCACGCGATACTCCTGTCTTTCATCCACATCCTTTATCTTCCGCCGTGTGCGGCCGTCTCTTTCCGCCGGACGACGAGACGTTTTCGTCGCCTGCGTTCTGTCTCTTCTCTCCATCTGGATCACTTCCACCTCACAACGTTTCCCCTGAAGTTCTCATTTTTTGTCTGCCTGCATCATTTCACGGGTCGAATGATCTGCACAGACATTTCCCATTCGCTTCCTTTCGTCTGTGCACGAACAGTGCTCTATTGTATCACTCCCCCCTGCCGGATATGTGAATCAGATGTGAACACAGGCATTAAAAATCTCCGCTGTTCGATCCTGCGTTTTCCCGTCACCGTGCAGAGTTCGAACCCTGCCGAAAATAACCCGCACAAGCGCCGGACAAAGATTCCTGGCTTGCGTGGCGCAGGCATATGTTATAATCAGTGTATCTGTGCCTTCCGCACAGTGAATGGTCAGGCTGTTCTCACAGCCGCCGCAGCGACGGAACATCATCTGCAACCCTCAGGAGATATTTTACATGAGTTCTTTTCACCAGCAAACCGCCAGCACAGAAACTTCCCGGCTTTCCACTCTGCAGAAGCTGTCCTACATTCTGAATCGTCATCAGAAGCGCCAATGCATCGGCATCGGCATCATGATTCTGATCAGCGGAATACTCGAGACCGTCGGCGTTTCCATGATTGTTCCCATTGTCACAGCCATTACCTCTCCTGAAACGCTGGAGCACTATCTGGATAAAATCCCTTTTCTTCGTGATTTTACCGAGCGCATCGGACTCACCACAACCTTCCGGCTCATCATTGCCATGCTGGTGTCCCTGATGCTCATCTACGTGATAAAAAATGTTTTCCTTCTCTTCATTACAAGAGAGCAGAATCATTTCATCACCCATGCCCGAAATGACATGATCAGCCGGGTCATGCGCGATTTCCTGAACCGCCCCTACGAAGACTACCTCGGAGCTGACATTCCTACGGTGTTCCGGATAACGGACAGTGATATTCCGCAGACCTTTTCCCTGATTCTGTGCCTGCTCCAGATGGCCACCGAAGTCGTGGTCTCTCTTTTCCTCGGCGTTTTCCTCCTGTTCGTGAACTGGCAGATGACCCTCTTTATCATTGTGATTCTCGTGGTTCTGACGCTCATCAGCGTCAAGTGCATCAAGCCCAGACTCACCTCCATCGGTTCCCGGAATCAGCACATTCAGTCCCGCATCGCCAAATGGCGTCTGCAGGCCATCTACGGTCTGAAGGATGTAAAGGTACTGAATCGTCAGGATTTTTTCATCCGCAATTATTATGAAAGCGGACGGATCGGCGCAGACGTTGCAACCGATTATGCCGTGTTCAACAATCTTCCCCGCTTGATGATCGAGACCGTTTTCATGGTAAGCGTGCTGGGCTTTATCGCACTGTACATGCTGCTCGGCGGAGATGTGACGAGACTTCTCAATCAGCTGACTGCTTTTGCCGTGGCTGCTGTCCGCATTCTGCCCAGTGCCAACCGCATCAACACCTACATGGCTCAGGTTGCCTACGAGGAGCCCAGTCTGAATTATCTGTACGACAATCTGACAGAATCCAACAAAACAGAAGGTGAGATGCGGGCCAAACGCTCCGAAATTGCGGGTCCTCCCCTTCACCTGGAGCATCAGATTGAATTGAAGGATATTTCCTTCCATTACCCTGACAGCGACACCTACATTTTCCGTCACGCCAACATGCTGATTCGAAAAGGGCAGTCCGTCGGCATCATGGGACCCTCCGGTGCAGGAAAATCCACCATTGTAGACATCCTCCTTGGTCTTCTCCACGCGGAAAGCGGCCGGATTCTGTGCGATGGGGCGGATATCTTCTCCAATTATGACTCCTGGCTTTCCCAGATCGGCTACATACCTCAGAGCATCTACCTGATTGATGAGTCCGTCCGGGAAAATATTGCCTTCGGAATTGATGCGGATAAGATCAGTGAGGAACGAATCTGGGAGGTTTTGAAGGAAGCACAGCTGGATGAATTCATCCGCAGCCTTCCGGAGGGACTCGACACAAAGGTCGGCGACCGCGGCGTACGGCTTTCCGGCGGACAGCGACAGCGCATCGGCATTGCCAGAGCGCTGTACCACAATCCGGAGATCCTCGTCTTCGATGAGGCCACCTCCGCCCTCGACAATGATACGGAAGCGGCTCTCATGGAAGCCATCAACTCCTTCCACGGCAAGAAAACCATGGTCATCATCGCTCATCGTCTCAACACGATCGAGAAGTGTGATCTGATTTACCGCGTTGCAGGCGAAGCCATCACGCCGACCACGCTGGAAGGAGAACGAATCCTTCATGCCGCAGAATGATATCGGGACGAGGTCTGTGTATCTAAGTTTTCCATCAGGAGTTTTCAGATGATCGGAGTAGAATTTATTCCCGGCTTCGGCCTTGGAAATCAATTGTTTTTCTTTATATCGGCAAGATGCATTGCAGAGGACCTCGGCTATGAATTCGGCACGGTAAATCCCCAGCAGGTCGGCAATGTCGCCCAGTCCAACAAAGGAATGTATTTCATGGATCTGGACCTCGGAACCGAAATTTCAAGAGAAGAGATGAAGGATTTCACCCGATTCGACGAACAGGACGACCGGCTGTACATGGGAAATTCCCGTCACGACATGCAGAACGGCTGCTACATCAGCGGAGCGGATGAACGAATCTATGGCATTCAGGATCAGACGCTTTTGTACGGCAATCTGCAGGACGAGCGCTATTTCGGTCATCACATCCCCGAGATTCGGGAGTGGCTGAGGGTAAAGCCGGAATATGAGTCTTACGAATACACCGCAGACGATCTTTGTATCATCAACATGCGGGGCGGTGAGTACACAGGACACCCGGAGCTGTATCTGGATCGGAGTTACTGGCTTCACGCCATTGACAACATGAAGGCCATCCGTCCGGACATGCGCTTCATGATCGTCACTGAAGACGAGGAGGCCGCGCGCAAGGTCCTTCCGGAATATGAATGTCATCATTTTGATGTAGGAAAGGATTACGTCACGGTGAAGAATGCGCGCTACCTGATCCTCTCCAATTCCTCGTTTTCCCTGATGCCGGTCATCACCAGCACGCAGCTTCAATACGCCATCGCTCCGAAATACTGGGCAAGGCACAACATCAGCGACGGCTTCTGGTCCTCCGAGCAGAACATCTACAGCTTCCTCCACTATCAGGACCGCAGCGGACGCATCTGGGAGCCCGAGGAGTGCCGGGAGGAGCTGGCAGAATATAAAAAAACATCCAGGCTCTACAAGCGGCGCAATCAGCGTCCCGGGAGGATTCGGCTTCTGTTCCAGATCCTTCGCCGAAAGCTTCTGTACGGACGTTTCTATCTCCTGAAAATTCAGAGATCTTTGCTGCGCCGGGCAGGAATCATCAAAACCTGGACTCCGGTATGAGGTTAACGACTATGGACTGCAAGAACGGCAGACTGCAGCTGCCTCAGGTGACACTGGTCGCCGTGAGCAGTGTACACATCTATGAAACCATCAAAGCGCTGGAATATTCTATGCGCGGAATTGACTACGGCGACGTCATGCTCATCACGCACAGGCGTCCCTTTGGCCTGCCCCGCGGGATCCGCTATGAGCACTGTGATAAGATTACGGATATTGACGGATTCAATCATTTCATGGTCTATGAGCTTGCCCCTTACATTCGGACGGACTATATCCTCCTGGTGCACGCCGACGGCTTTGTCATTCATCCCGACAAATGGCAGGATGCCTTTTTAAACTACGACTACATCGGATCTCCCTGGCCGCTTCCGACAAATGATTATGCCTATCGGGATTCCCGGGGCAATGTCTGCCGCGTCGGCAACAGCGTTTCTCTTCGTTCCAAAAGGCTTCTTTCCTATCCCTCGGAGCACAGCCTTCCCTGGGTCCCAGTGGACGACGGCTTCTACAACGAGGATATTTTCCTTTGCTGTCATTCCAAAAATCAGATGGAGGCGGACGGGATGCGCTTTGCTCCCCTTGAACTGGCCGTTCACTTCGGACGCGAGCACATGCTGCCGGAGAATCAGGGGATAGAGCCCTTCGCTTTTCACAAGTGGAGAGGGGAAAATGCCTCGTATCCTCGCTTTGTTTCTCCAGAGGAACGCGCCAAAAGGCTGCTCCGCCCGCTCCTCTTCTGGCGGAGAACCGGCGCATGGAAGCAGCGGCACGGCATCGATTGACCGGCGGATGCCTGCTGGTTTTTGTGCCGACGCAAGCTGCGCAGATCTCAATGTGCGGAGCTCAATGTTCGGCTCTTCACAACGCCCTCCTGCTTTTCCGAAAATGAACTGCTGACAACCTCACCTTATTTTCTCAGGGATCGTGTCATACGGATTCGATCCGACCGGTGCTGATCATGATTATCGACTGCATTCCCTTTTTTAATGAACTGGATATTCTGAAGCTCCGCCTGGAGGTTTTGAACCCCATCGTGGACCGCTTCATCATTGAAGAATCCACACGGACCTTCTCCGGAGAGCCCAAGGATCTCATTTTCGAAAAAAATAAGGATCTGTTTGCCCCGTTTCTGTCCAAAATCGACTACGTGGTTGTATCGGATGACGTGGTTCTCGAGGACGGAAGGACCGTCAATCCTGCTGCAGATATCTACGCTCCGGAAATTCCCGGACAGGAAATCACGCACCGAAGAGATTATTTTCAGAAAAACCATCTGATGGATCGGATGAGGGATGTGACGGATCAGGATGTGATTCTTTTTGGTGATCTGGATGAAATTCCAAATCCCGATGCACTGCGAAACATCATCGCAGACTTTGATCCGGACAAGGTATATCATCTTGCTCAGAGAAATTTTTATGTATTTCTCAATATGGAGGAAAAGCCGGTTCGCCTGCACTCCATCACCGGGGAATTTCCCGATGTTCCCTGTGCGGAGCGCAAGTGGCTCGGCACAAAGGTCTGCAGCATCCGCAGCATTCCTGCCGAAGGCATTGTGCGGCTGAGGGACCTGATTCCGGTCACAGACGCGCGGTCTGTGCGCGTGGAAAACGGCGGCTGGCATTTCGGTTATATGGGCGGACTGCATGAAACCAACGTGATGAAACGCATCGGAACCAAAATCCGTGCGGCAGCTCACCAGGAATACAACGATGCGGAAATCATTGCCGAGACAATGGATAAGCTGGTGCTCGGGCAGGATATCTTCGGCCGCTGTGCCCACTTTGAGCAGGTGCCTGTCGATGACTCTTACCCCGCATACCTTCTGTCTCACACGGATGAGTTTGCACATCTCATCCTGCCTCCCATTACAGCCCGGACACGGTTGGTTCATCGTTTCGATCTGACCGTCGGAAGGTTCTGCCGAAAGGCTGTGCGCAAGGTGCGGCGTGCGCTGCACTGACTTTTCTGCTGCGCAGGCCGCAGCGTGCGCGGTCATTCCGGAAGATGGATGCGGAACACGTCCCCCATGGTGAATGTAAGCGGATTGTCCTTCTCCACCAGGAGATCCTTCAGCTTGCTGAACATTTTCTCGTCCCTCGTCTGCCGGAAGAGATTCGCGGTATTTCTCGCATCCACCAGCCCGTCATGTGCGCGCCCGTCAAAGTCCAGTCCGCCGAGATTCACTGCATCCTGCAGGTTGATTCCCCGGTGAAAGCCCACCAGGCGGCTGAATTCCTTCTGAAAATCCCTCCACCCGCGGAACATCGCATTCAACTCCGGAGAAATCTCAATTCCCTTCTGTTTACATTCTCCCTTTACCTGTGCCAGATCCGTTTTGCTCCAGGAATACACGATGCAGTCCCCTGCACACCACTGTACAAAGCGCTCCAGAACCTCCGGAAAATGTGACGCATTCTCCAGCATCTGCGTTGTAATCCCGGTCAGTTCGGAATATCTCGGCAAGATTTCTTTACTGTACATCGGTTTGACAAATTCACAGAAAGAGCTGATCTCTTCATGCTGCTCGTTCAGCATGACAGCACCGATCTCTATCGTTTCAAAGCGGAAAATATTCTTCCGATCCGGAAAATCATCCGATACCGGATGCATCTCCAGATCAACAAAGATGCGATGCATTGGTTTTTCTGTCTGACTCACTTCCGAACTCCTCTCACTGCAATTTCTGCCGCATGCCGACACGCCGCATTCCGCAAAGTCCCCTCATGCTGTACCTCAGATGTCCGCTGCTGCCTTTTCTTATCTTTCCCGCACAACCCCATGATTTTCCACGCGATAGACCATATCGCACTTTTCAATGGTTTCCAGGCGGTGTGCGATAATGATCAGTGTCTTGCGTCCATGCAGACGATTCACGCTGTCCATGATCGCAGCCTCTGTCTCATTGTCCAGGGCTGAGGTGGCCTCGTCCAGCACCAGCACCTCCGGATCCTCAAAAAGGGCTCTTGCAATGCCGATTCGCTGTCTCTGACCACCGGAAAATCGAATTCCGTGCTGACCGATCTCGGTGTCCAGACCTTCCGGAAGAGAACGGACATGCTCGTCCAGCTGTGCCTCCTTCAGTGCCGCCCATACCTTTTCATCATCGATGTCCTGATCCGGCACGCCGAAGGCCACATTCTTGCGGATGGTGGTATCCAGCATATAAATCTGCTGCGGAATATATCCGATGTTGCGAAGCCATCCGCGGTAATTGGTCTGCACGTCCACGCCGTCTGCCAGAATCTGACCGGATTCCGGTCTTAAAAGTCCCAGCATAATGTCGATCAGGGTTGTTTTGCCGCCGCCGGAGGCTCCGACAATTCCGATGGATTTGCCGACCGGAAAGGTTACCTCCGCGTGGTCAAAGATACATACGTCCGAATTCGGATATCGATAGACGATGTCCTTCAGTTCGATCGTATGGTGCACAGGAAGCTTCCCGGCGATCTCGCTGGGATCGTAATCTTCCACCCGGTAGGAGATATTCTTGTCGTGAATCTCTTCCTGAAGATTCTCACTGACGTTGTCCAGGAAGGGCTGGAAATAGGAGATGTTGTTCATGTACGTGTTCATCCGGTTCGCCGAAGGCAGGAGTCTTGCTGCTGCCATTGCAAACGCCGTGAACTGGGGCATGAGGCTGGTCAGATTCTCGGTGCCTCCCAAAATCACCATAATCATATAGAAGGCAACCCCTGCGATGAAAATCCATTCAATCAGGAGCTTCGGCGTCGCGCTGAAGAGGGTATACTTCTGCACCGCATTGACGTACCCGTTTCCGCAGTCGGAATACGAGTTGATGAAATAATTCTCCCTGCTGGCAATCTTGATCTCCTTCACCGCATCCACAGATTCCGAAATCCACTGATACAGGGCAGAATAATAGTCCTGATTTTCCTTTCCCGCCTTCATCATCACCGGCTTCAGATATTTTTTAATGATCAGGAGCACCACAATAAGCAGTGCCGCAATCGTCAATGTCATAACCGCATCCACAACAACCAGAACTGCCACCAGAATGAGGAACACGATCACCTCCGATGTCATCTGCAGCAGATTCAGAATCAGCGCATAGACGTTATTAATGTCTGAGGTGATATTCCGCTGAATAATGGCGGTGTTGGCATTCAGGTAGTACTCATACGGCCGCTTCATGAAATTGATCATCATGCGGTTGCTGGTTGCGAACTGATTCTTGTAAATAAACCGCAGCAGGATCTTCTGCTCCAGAAACAGGTAGATGTTCTTGAATCCGTATACGACAACAATCGCTGCCATCATCATGATGGCAAACTGCCGGATCGAATTCGCACCGCAGAGCCGGTAGATATCTCCCATATGATACTGGTTCTCTTCAATTGCAGACGGATTCACAATGGCCTGCATGATCGGAATCACCAGCGTAATTCCCAGGGCCTCCAGAACAGCTCCGAAGAGCATGATCCCTACCAGAAGGACCATCGTCAGCTTCTGCCTCTGATCCAGCAGTTGATTGATTTTCTTAAATGATTTCAGCATTTGTTCTTCCCTGACTGCCTATGACAGCTTCTGCTCACTGTGACTGCCCGCATCCCGATGAATGGAAGGATCCTCATAAAGATCCATGAATTCATCTCCCAGATAAAGTTTCTCCCTTGCGCAATGAATGGAGGAAGGCACCGTGTACACCGTCACAACTCTTTGAAACTCCATCTGCAGATTGTCACAGACGAAATTCAGAATCTCCATCGGAAATTTTCCATCCAGCACCACATGCTCCGGAAAAATTCTCGTATAATCCAGCACGTCTCTCGGGTGCGGCTTTACCAGGACGATCCCATCCTCTGCATACTCGCGGATCATATCCCGGAACAGCTTCTCCCTCATCGCAAGATCCCTGCACAGAGGTTCTGTCAGAATCAGACTCACCGGCTTTTCTTCTGCCTTCGCATCCGTCAGCGTCTTCTCCAGTTCCTCCCGATTTGCAATGAACAGGCGGATCAGTTTCTCTCTTCCGGCCCGATCAAGATTTTTTACCAGAGGTTCCCTCGGAACCTCCCGCATCTTTGCGGTCGGATGATCCAGGGCCCCGATGCTGTTGACCTCCATGTCAATGCAGTACTTTCCGTATCCGTTCTGGATGAAGATCAGCCCGAGCTTTGCCAGAAATGCCTTCAAGGCAAAATGTCCTCGATTGTCATATCTTGCCGTGTCGTAATAACGGATGCAGTCCAAGCCGTCCTCGACCGCATGGTAGCGAATTTTCCGGAAGCTGAGGTAATAACCGATGGGATCGGAGTCACAGAACACATAAATATCTCTGTACTCCCGAAAGTTCACCGGGACATATTCCTCCTCCAGCTGGCCCAGCCTCCTGCAGAAGCGCATCCTGTTCCGCAGATTTCCTGCAAGAGAGCCTGTATTCTCCTTCAGCGGGAGCAGTTCCTCGAAAAAAGTATAAGGTTTCTCGTCAAACCAGATGACATTTTCAAAAATTCCGGAGTCTTTTGCTCTCTTGTCCAGATCCCCAAAATCATTGGACATTCGGGACAAAACCAGAGATGCCCCCCCTTGCTGATCCTCCGGAAGATTCAACTCCTTCAGACAGGCCACATATACATGATAGAAGGTATGACAGACATAGATTCGTTCCTTCTGCATTTCCCGTTTCCTTTCCCTGCGGTTTGCATATGGAGTTATTTTATCATGCTCCTGCGTCTTATCATACACTTTCCGCACATTCCAGAATTCTGAACGCCCGCTGCTTTCCCATCCGTCTGCAGGGACAGGTTCAAAACAGAACGCCTCCGCAGACTGCCGCGCGAAAAATGTGCAGAAAAAAAGACCCGCCGCCGTTCATCGCCGGCAGCGGGATAGGGATGTCTACTTCTGTTGTCCGTGTTTTTTATGTGCCTCCAGATACAGAGGATTTTCCATCGCCATAACCTCATGTATGGGAAGCGGCTTGAAGAGCGGTCTCTTTAATTTCGTGCGGCACCAGATCAGCGAATACACCGCAAGCAGCACGAAGATGACTCCATCGATCATGAAAATCTGCCGGCGCACGGTCGGATCCCCGTCAATGTTCAGGATCATGAATACATTTCCGATGATACCGATGATCGGAATGATCGGTCCGAACGGCACCTTAAACGTGCGCGGAGCCTTCGGCAGACGCTTGCGGAACAGCAGAACATTGATGTTGGCAATGACATAGGACACCATCCAGAACACAATGGCCACCAGAATCATGAAGGACAATGAATCGCTGGTCGAGAGTCCGGTAATGTTCACCACAATCATGATGATTCCGATCATCAGGATTCCGACATAGTAGGCTCCTCGCCTGTTGGTCTTCAGGAAAAATTCCGGCATCAGATTGATTTTGGCCATGCCGGCACACATATAGGACAGAAAGCTGATGGCAGAATTCACGGTGCTGATCACCGCGAAAACCGATACCAGAATCATCCATAAGGACCCGATCTGCCCCAGCAGGGCATTCCCGTAGAGAATGTGCGGAGATTCGCTGACTGCCAGATCATCCCACAGGGTATAGTGTCCCATTCCGATTACCACCAGAATCTGCATGCCGCAGATGATGAGCAGGCTCAGAATCATGCCAAGCGGAACATTCCTCCTCGCATTCTTCACATTTTTGGCAATCGGGATGACGAACTCACTGCCGATGAACAGGAAAAATGCAAGTCCCAGCAAAGAGAAGCAGTCTCCGAAGGATTCTGCCCGGTTCATCTGCTGCACAACTTTTTCTCCGGTTCCGAGCCCCAGCACGCCGATGATGCCCATTGCTGCCAGAGACAGAATCAGTCCATACGCCACCAGATTCTGAATCCGCGCGAACACATCAACTCCCAGAAGATTCGCGATGATCAGAATCACCAGCAGGATCACACAGAATATCCAGGAGGGGAGGCCTGTATGGAATACCGTATTGATGGCATTCCCGAACATGGCACATTCCACGGAGCCTGCAATGGACTGACAGACAATGTAGCCGCCCACCATCGTAACAATCGTAACAAAGGGTCCCATACTGGCCAGCGTGTACTGCGCCAGGCCTCCGGTCAGATTCGGCATAACCGCGTTCAATTCCGCCAGAGATAATGCCGTGCAGATGTTGATGGAACAGGCCAGCAGCATCGAGACAATAAAGCCGGTTCCCAATTCTCCTGCCCCCTGCCCCAACGACATCAGACAGCTGGTGGCAACGATGAGGCCTACTGCCGTAGCAATGACACTTGGGAGGCCCAATTTTTTTTCTTCCATAGATACCTCCTTTGGATCTCTCCTTCCGATTTTCCTTCCGACGTGATCACAACCAGACCGCCGCTATTTCAGGGCATCCAGTCCTTCTTCTCCCGTGCGAACCCGAATCACGTTGCTGACAGGAGAAATAAAGATCTTGCCGTCTCCGATATGCCCGGTGTACAAATCTTTTTTGATCAGTTCCACCACTTCCGAAACCTGATGATCCTCCACCACAATCATGATCAGCTGCTTCGGCAGCAGCTCCATCTCTGCATTGGTCGTGGGCTCATATTCCGGCGTACCCTTCTGCACGCCGCAGCCGATCACCTGTGTTACGGTAATTCCGCTGACTCCGATTTTGCTGAGTGCGGATTTCAATCCTGTCAGCTTGCTCATGGTCGTAATCACTTCGATTTTAGAAAATCCCATTCTCGGCCTCCTTCTTTAAACGCATCTACACCATCACCGGATTCGTCCAGAGATTCAGCTTCTGACCGATTCCCTTTTGGAGTGCATTTCGGTAAACGATGGTTCCCCAGGCAATGTCCTCCACCGGCATTCCGCCCACGGAATAAATGACTACTTCATCCGATCTGCGATGTACCGGAATGTTGCCCAGAAGGACATCTCCGAGATCATCGATCTGATCTGACTTCATCTTTCCTTCTGCGATCAGATCCTCTACATGAACAGCCGGGATCGGAATCGTGTTGTAGGCATTGGGCTTCATCTCCTCCTCCCATGCCTCATAGAGCTTGATGTTGTCCGTGACGGTTCTCGCGCGGTTTATGATGAAATCATCATCAAAGCGAAGTGCCGCCGTGCTCTCGATGATGGCACCGGGCTTTATCCATTCCTCTGCAATGTACGGATATTCTGCAGGATCCCCTGTCGGCGTAGAAGTAGATGCAGAGACGATATCACTGTCCCTCACTGCCTCCTCAATGGAATCCACTGCGCAGACATCGACATCCGGATACTCCGTTTTCACATGCTCCACGAAGCGATCCAGACTGGCCTTTCCGCGTCCCTTCACCTTCACCTTCTTGATGGAGGGCCGAACCGCCATCGCCGCTGCCAGGGCGGTCTTGCTCATGACACCGGGACCGATGATGCCGATGGTGTCTGCATCCTCTCTTGCAAAATATTTGAATCCTACTCCGGGAACCGCCCCCGTGCGATATGCTGACAGAATGTTCGCGGACATGAATGCCATCGGAGCGCCGGTATCCTTATCGTTCAAGATCAGCGTGAGAATCGAGCGAGGAAGTCCTTTTTTCTTATTCTCCACATTGGATCCGTACCACTTCATTCCTGCCATGTCAAAAGAGCCGCCCAGATACGCCGGCATTGCCATAAATCGCCGATCCGGCCCGTCCACAGGCATCTCCGGGAACGGAGAGGATTCCGGGAACATCACCATACATCCGTGGCTGTTGCCGTTGGCACCGCCCATGCGGTAGTCCCCGATTTTCATCAGCTTGAACATCTCTTCCATCGCATCCACGCAGCCGGCCATGTCCTTCACGCCCGCTTTGATCATGTCTTCCTCATTCAGATACAGAAAATCAATTGCCGGATAACTCATTGTCCTTCCTCCTTTTTGCAATATAAAACGGGCGCCCTGACCGAATATCGGCCAAGACGCCCTTGTCTTTTCAATGTTGTTCGTTCTGTTCCATCTTTTTGATTGTGTGTAGGATACTCTGCCTTTCCCCCACACACTTGTATAAATCAGCACATATCCGTTTCTCTGTGAATTGACTGCTTGCAGGCTTATTCACAGAGAAACGGATATGCGGACAAGAGGCGCAGCCTCTCTCGTCCGTTTCATCGAAAAATGCGCAGCATTTCGAGATGAAATGCTGATTTATTCACGCACAGCACCTCTTTGTTCCTTCGTGAATTGACTGCTTGCAGGCTTATTCACAGGGAAACGGATATGCGGACAAGAGGCGCAGCCTCTCTCGTCCGTTTCATCGAAAAAT